>NZ_JBZMXT010000107.1:0-5961 GCF_058506495.1 Methyloceanibacter sp.
CGGCCTTTAGCGGCTGGCACTCTCTCCTCATGCGCGTTTTCAGCGGCACGCTCAAGAGTCTGCAGCGAGGCTCTGCGACAGATTGAAGACCAAGGATTGCCCGGGATCGAGCTCGGAGCTGTGTTCGCGGTAAGCGATGCGAATCGGCGCCGCCACCCCAGCACGGCTCGAGACTTTCAGGCGAGCCTTGCTCACCTCGACGTCGAGCGTGTGACGGCGGTATTGCAGCGTTGCCTGCATCTCATCAACCTCGTCCGGCAAGCGCGGGTTGAACCTTAGGACTCCGTCCCGCATTTCGATGCCTGTGTAGCAGCGCTGCATAAGATCCACGGTTCCCGCCATGGCGCCAAGATGGATGCCCTCGCTTACGGTGCCGTGCTGAAGGTTTTCCACGTCATTGGCGAGTGCTCTCAGAGCAAGCTGCCACGACCTTTCGCGGTCGGCGCGTGCTAGAACCCAGGCATGGGTCATCCAGCTCAGGCTCGAGCCGTGGGACGTGCGTTCAACGTAGTAGTGAATGTTCTTAGGGATCTGATCCGGCGTAAACGCATAGCCCAAACGATCAAAGGTTTCTTCGATCTCCTCACGGCTAAAAAGATAAAATAGCATCAGCACGTCCGCCTGCTTCGAGATCTTGAAGCGGTTGAGATCCTCTCCCTCTTTCTCAAGGATACGATCAAGCCGCTGGAGGCTGCCGTATCGTTTACGATAGCCGTTCAAGTCAAACTCCTCGAGATCAGCATAGCCTTCAAATTGGCTAATGATGCCGTCGTCTTGCAGTGGGATGAAAAGATTGCAGCCAATGTCCCGCCAAAGATCGAATTCTTCATCCTTCAGACCGAGGCGCTCGCAAAGCCGTTGTCGTTTGGCGCTGGGGATTCGGTCGAGCACGTCAAAGGCGCGCGCCATGAGCCAGGCGACCATGACGTTCGTGTACGCATTATTGTTGATACCAACAGGTGCAGAAGGATCCGCCGTCGGATAGGCCGTGTGAAACTCGTCTGGTCCCATCACGCCGTCGATCTCGTAGCGACCATCTTTCCGACGTCTTGCGAGGCTCGACCAAAACCGGGCAATCTCAAAAAAGAGCTCCGCCCCGTAGTTGGTAAGGAAGTCGGCGTCGCCGGTGGCTTCGTAGTATTGCCAGATATTATAGCAAATGGCGGCGCCGATATGCCGCTGCCGCCAGGAGACATCGGCGATCCATCGTCCCGACATCGGGTTGAGGTGGATCTGCTGACTTTCCTCCCGACCGTTGGACCCGCTTTGCCAGGGGAACATAGCTCCTTTGAAGCCAGCTTCGCGCGCTGCGCTGCGCGCTTCGCGAAGCCGTCTATAGCGGTATAGGAGTAGCGCGCGCGTTACGCGGGGCATACGCAAATTGATGTATGGAAAAATGAAGAGTTCGTCCCACATGATATGGCCGCGATAGGACTCCCCATGCCACCCACGCGGCGGTACGCCGACATCTGCACCGACGGAATGGTGCACCGTCTGCAACAAGTGAAAAACGTGCAGTCTTAGCCTCAGTTGCGCCGCCCCGTTGCCGGTCTTGATCTGAATATCGCACTGTTCCCAGATCTGCCGCCAAGCGCGACTGTGCGAATGCAGAAGGTCGGCCATCCGGTTGGCGCTTTTAACGAGCGTCACCGCTTCTGCCAGTGGCTCCGTGATGGCGTGGTCCTTGGAATTGAAGTAGGCGGCGATCTTCTCGACATGTATTGGGCAACCCTCGCGCGCCTGAAGCCGGTAAATTGCGCAGACCTCGTCAGTACCGTTCTCAACCTGCGTCGGCGTAATTGCTTCGCCTTCTATTTCGACAAGGTTACGCGTTGCCAGCGCAATCTCCCGACGTGACTGCACCATCCGGCTGCGGAGCCATAACACAGACCCTTCAGCCGTGCCGCGATCGAGAGTTTCCAAGTGCTGGCCGTTGAGTGCGCGATAGCGTGGGACACCGGCATTGGTCACGGCGCCATCGACGCTGAGGCGTAGTGTCATAGGCCCAGACCAGTTCTCCGGTAGAATCGTCACGGAGAGCGCGGCGAGGTGCTGATTGTCCATGGAGACGATCCGCTTTTCCTCCCACCGTGTCACCTGGCCCTTATCGTTCCGAAAGCGAAAGGTTCGCGTCAGGATTCCGGCTCGTAAGTCCAGCGCCTGGCGATAGTCGAGGAACACAATACGGTCCGGTTTCAGCCAATCGTCATTGTTGCCTATCTGTAAGTTGAGAGGCAGCCAGTTCGGCAAATTTACGAGGTCTTCATTCTCGATCTGCTGGCCTGCAACATCCGTCGCAAGGCGGTTGTAGCCACCAGACAAATACGTACCCGGATAGTGCTTGTCACCGGCGCGTGCGTCAGGTGCGGCTGCGCGCGATACCATATAGCCGTTCCCAAGCGCACACAGCACCTCACGCGCGCCCTCATTGTCTGCATCGTAGTCTTCGTAAGATAGGACCCAGTCGTTGCTCATTGTCGCACATCATCGGAATCGAGGGGACAGAGAGCGAGCACGTCGACGAGATCGCGGGTGACGAAATCGGCTCCTGCAGCGTGCAAAGCAAGAGCGTGGCTATTGTCAGTCGGGGGTTCTCGGTCGATTCCGACGACATGCCTGAAGGCCCCCCGTGCGGCGGCCTCGACACCGGAAACGGCATCTTCAACGACGATGGCTTTGGCCGGCGGGGTACCAAGCCGCGCAACCGTTTCAAGTAGCACGGCAGGATCGGGCTTGGGCGGAAGGGCAAGCCGTGCCGCGTCGACACCATCCACCTTGGCGTCGAACAAATCGGCAATACCAGCGCTTTTGAGCGCCCGGTCGCAGTTTCGGCTGGACGAGAAAATGCCAATCTTGATGCCGCGCCGCTTCAGCGACCCGATCAAGTCAAGCGCGTCGGAGTAGGTTGGGACTTCATTCGCATCCAGCCACCCCAGGTAGCGCTTATTCTTGAGGTTGGCGAGCCCATGCATGGTTCTGTAATCGACGTCGGTTGGCGCCCCCTCAGGCAACTCTATGTCACGCGAGATGAGAAAGCGCCGTATCCCCTCGAGACGTGGGACGCCGTCGACATGGGTGAAGTAGTCGTGAAGGCTAAAAGGCACAAAGCTCTTTCCAGATGGTGTGTGAGTACGAAGAAAGCCATCGAAGACTTCCCGCCAAGCAGCGAAGTGCGCGCGCATGGTGCAGGTTACAACCCCATCCAAGTCGAAGATCACCGCCTGGATTTCCTGATCATTGCTGCCCGCCATATTTTGATCCAGTCGAATGCATGTGCGCCAACGCAACCCTCAACTTCCTTGCGTCTGTAGCACGAAGCGGCCCGCAGACAAGATGCCAACACCTTAAGCGCATCAGGTATGCCGCAACTCCGCGATCGCTTTGACACGCATCAAATGGGGCCGAGCGTTTGCGACGTGAAATGAGGCGACCGGCACCAAGACATCTCCTCCGTTGCCTTTTAATTCAAGCAGCTCAGACTAAGCGTTCGTGCATAGATAGCCTCTAGGCTGGAAGGCGCAGTGACTTCCCGTCCGCAATCCGCTGTTGTGCTATGAGAATACTGGATAAGCGAACTCTCGAACGGCAGTCTTTTGGAACAGGCCAAGATCGTCGAATTCATGTCCCAGGCCGGAGCTTACGCTCCTGCTCCTGCGGTCATCGATCGCATCGAGACCCATGCGTCTTTCGTGTTTCTTGCAGGTGATTTTGCATACAAGCTCAAACGCGCCGTGAAGCTTCCGTTTCTCGATTTTTCGACCCTCGAGAAGCGACACTGGGCGTGCCTCAACGAACTTCGTCTGAACGCCAGAACAGCACCACAGCTCTACTTGGAGATTGTCCCCGTTGTGGTCGACGTCAACGGGAATTTGTGTCTGCGGGGCAGCGGTAAGCCAGTCGATTGGGTCCTCGTTATGCGTCGCTTCGATCAGAAGGACCTTTATGACCGAATGGCTTGCGAAGGCCGCCTTAAGATCGAGTCAATGCACCAACTCGCCGCTGAGGTCCACGCTCTTCATCGCGCAGCGGATCGCACTCTCACAACCGATCAGGGTATTGTGCCGCTCGAGAAAATCATCTCCGAGCACGAAGATGTCCTGAAGCAAGTGACTAGCGATGTCTTGCCGCGAGCCTCAGCTGACGCGCTAGCGCGGCGGACGCGCGCAGCTATGGGTGAGCTCCGTTCGGTCTTGAGGTACCGGGCAAACACGGGCTTCGTTCGCCATTGCCATGGCGACCTCCACCTCGGAAACATCGTCGAGATCAAGGAACAACCAGTGCTGTTTGATGCACTTGAGTTCAACGACAGCCTAGCGACCGTTGATGTGCTCTATGATCTGAGCTTCCTGCTGATGGATCTCGGCAAGCATGGCCTCGAAGCCCACGCCAACTATGTCCTAAACAGCTATCTTGACCAAAGCGAAACTGCGAACCTCATAGGCCTCGCTACACTGCCTTTGTTCCTCTCCTTGCGCGCGGTGATCAGAGCCAAGATAGCCCTCTTGCGCGCCGAACAAGCTTCACCCGAGCGCGCCGGCAAACCACGCGACCAAGCACGCGATTTCTTTGACCTGGCAAGCCGTTTCCTTGCGCCTGACTCGCCAAAGCTGATCGCCGTCAGTGGACTTTCCGGGAGTGGTAAATCGACGATTGCCCGTGCGATCGCTCATCAGATCGGGGGATTTCCAGGCGCGGTGATTGTGCGCAGCGATGTCGAGCGCAAGCGACTGTTCGGCGTGGACCTACATACAACGTTGCCACAGAGGGCTTACACACCTGAAGTTTCTGAAATCGTTTATGCGCTTTGCCGAAAGCGCGCCCGCTTCGTCCTCGAAGGCGGGCGATCGGTAATTGTCGACGCCGTTCATGCAAAACCGGAGGAGCGCGAGGCGATCGCCGCCGTTGCTGCAGAATGCGGTGCTGCGTTCAAAGGGCTTTGGTTCGACTTGTCGGCCGATCTCCTGCAAGCGCGCGTCGCGAACCGCGTTGGCGATGTCTCTGATGCAACTCCCTCTGTGGTATGTGAGCAGCTTTCATACGACGTCGGATCAATTGAGTTCGAACGTATCGGTACTTGCGGTTCGGTCACGGAGGCCGCTCAGCGCTGCCTTGAGCGCATTCGCGATGCATCCTCCTAAGACATGCCCTGGCATCCTGACTAACAGAGTGAGGTCGACACAAATCGCTTTCGGGCGCCACTATCAAGGCCTCGTCGACGTCCACTTAGAAACAGAAGCTGCCATGATGCCGACCAGAGAGCATGTCCGGTTACTTCCTCTAAGCCGACATCGCCATACGCGAGATTAGGGCCGGACGGGTTCCAGGATGGGACAAATAGTTGAACACTCGGTTCTTCAGTCACTGAGTTGGAATACCAACGGTTCCGGTTCGGCTATCGAGGAAAAGCCAGAGATCTGGCGGGTAGAATGTGAAAAGGCTGTAGGCCGCGAGCTGTACGAAAAGCAGCGCCAAGGCTAGCCGCGCGAGTTCGCGGTTGTTGACCCTACGGATAATCAAAAGAGCAGACGCTACCTGTCCGATAAATACTGCCAGCGCAAATGTCCCGATATCGAGGATAAAAATGTTGCGGCCGAGAATGTGGGTGTACGACACGAAGATCCCGACGATCAGGCACGCGGTGAGTAGCAGTGTGATGCCCTTGATCGAGAGGTTTTCGGACACTGATACACCCACAGCCCGGAATGTAACGGCCGCCCATAAAAGTCCTGGCCAGAAAGCTAGCTTGAGGTGTTCCCATATGGACTCGTTGACCGCAGCAAACACAGCAATCGGCCACCAGCGGTTTGTCCAATCGAATGCGAAATGCAGCGCCGACCCCGCGACAACAATGAATATCGCCCCGGCGATCTCCCAGCGAAATACGGTAGGTGCCTGAGGCGTCATGTCAAACCCAGTATCACGTTGGGCGCGCCACTCAGAGCCTTCGAGTTGAGCTTCGAT
>NZ_JBZMXT010000108.1:0-5944 GCF_058506495.1 Methyloceanibacter sp.
CTTAGAGGCCAGCCCGATCAAGAGCACGATGCCGATCTGCGCGTAGACATCGTTGGGCAGCGCCGTCAACCAAAGGGAAACCAGTGCCCCCGTGACAGCGATCACCACGGAGAGCAGAACCACCGCAGGCATACTCCAGCTTTCATAAAGCCCGACGAGGAACAGATAGCCGAACACAACGGCCAGCAGAATGGCAACCACCGTCTGCGCGCCCGCGAGCTTCTCCTGGTAGGCCGTGCCCGACCAAGCGAATCCAAAACCATCGGGGAGTGTTTCGTTGGACACCCGCTCCATTGCATTGAGCGCCTCGCCGGAACTTACTCCTGGCGCTGGTCCGCCGTTCACCGTGACACTGCGCTGATTGTTGAAGCGGATGATAGCCTGTGGGCCGGTCACCATCCGCGGCTTGACGAAGCCTTGCAGCGGAACCATTTCCCCAGACGCATTCCTAACGTGGATCCGACCAATGTCCTCAATAGAAGCGCGGTCGATGCCTTCACCTTGGATATTCACCTGCCAGACCCGCCCGAACCGGTTGAAATCGTTAACATAGAGTCCGCCGAGCGTGGCCTGAAGAGCAATAAAGATGTCGTTGATCTCAACCCCCAGCGTCCGGGCCCGGATCCGGTCAATGTCGAGATAGACAAGCGGCGTGTTGTTCGACCAAAGGGAAAATACGGTGCCTATCTCTGGCGCCTTTTGTGCGTTGACGAGCAGCCCGCGTAGTGTTTGGGCAAGTTCGTGAGTCGGCCGGCCCGAGAGGTCTTGTAGCTGGTATTCGAAACCGCCCGCGTTCCCAAGTCCTGATATGGGAGGCAGGTTGAACAGTGACACCGTCGCCCCGGGAAGCGCAAGCACCTGGCCTTGCAGGCGTGCGATCGTCGGTTCCACTGACAGATTCGACTGGGTGCGTTCTTCGAAGGGCTTTAGCTTGCCAATAACGATGCCACTGTTGGACTGCGACAGGCCATTGAGAAGGCTGTAGCCGATGACGGTGAACACCTCTGCCACCGCTGGGTCGGCGGCAACGATCTTTTCCACCTCGCTCACGACTGCAGACGTCCGTGTCACCGATGCTCCGTCGGGAAGCTGAACTTCGCCCATGAACAGGCCCTGGTCTTCCGACGGCAGGAACCCAGATGGGGTCACCTGGAATAGAAGAACGGTTGTGGCCATCAGCGCCGCGACAGCAGCGGCGCCGTAGAGCGAGTAGCCGATGATACGCGAGACGAGGAAGGAATAACCGCCTGTCATCTGCTCGATGCCGCCCAGCATGCTACGGATCAATCCCCTTGGCTTCTGTCCGGGCTTCAAGATGAGGGAGCAAAGCGCTGGCGAAAGGGTTAGCGCGTTGATGGAGGAGATGACAACTGCGAACGATATGCAGATGGCAAACTGTTGGAAAAGCGCTCCGACGATGCCGGGAATGAACGCCACCGGCACGAATACCGACAGCAACACAAGTGTTGTCGCGATTATCGGCGCTGTCAGCTGCTCCATTGCCTTAATGGTTGCGGCCTTCGGATCGAGCCCCTCCTCATCCATGATCCTCAGCACGCCCTCGACGACGACGATGGCATCGTCAACGACAACGCCGATGGCGAGCACGAGCGCCAACAGCGAGACGGTATTCAAAGACAGTCCCATGGCCGCCATCGCGGCGAAGGTCCCGATTAGCGAGACGGGGATGGCCACGGCCGGAACGATTGTCGCCCTGACGGATCCTAGGAAGACGAAGGTGACGGCAACAACAAGAATGAACGCGATAATGAGCGAAGAGTAGACGTTGGCGATGCTGGCCTTGACGAAGACGGTCGTGTCGTAGGTCACCGACCAGGCAAGATCGTTTGGAAACCGCTTCTGCAAATCCTCCATGACCGTGGTGACCGAGTCGGCCGTCGCAATCGCATTAGATCCCGGTGCGCCATAGATCGCAATCCCAGCCGACTCTTTGCCATCGAGCCTGGTGAAAGCATCGGAACTTCGCGCGCCCAATTCCACGCGTGCCACGTCCCGTACGCGTACGCTCGACCCATCGGGGTTGGCTCGAACGATAATGTCCTCAAAGTCTTCCGCCTCTGAAAGGCGCCCCTGCGTTGTCAGGTTGAATTGAAGGTCGACATCATCGCTGATCGGCTGGGCCCCAATGCGGCCAACAGCCGCCTGCACATTCTGCGAACGGATTGCATTCCTGATGTCATTGGGTGTCAGGTTAAGGGCTGTCAAACGGTCGGTGAAATACCAGATCCGCATCGAATAATCTTGCAGGCCGAAAAGCTGCACCTGTCCCACCCCTGGTACGCGTGCGAGCGTATCCATGATGTTGATGCGAGCGTAGTTATTCAGGAACAGTGTGTTGAACGTCTGGTTCGGCGAATAGAGCGTAATAACCTGCAATAGAGCGGTTGACTGCTTGCGCGTGCTCAGGCCTTGGCGTTGCACCTCTTCGGGCAACTGCGGTACTGCCAGCGCAACGCGGTTCTGCGTATTGACAGTCGCAATGTCCGGATCGGTGCCGACCGCGAAGCTGACGTTGAGCGTGAAGGTGCCATCGTTGCCGCTCGTCGACTTCATATAAATCATGTCGTCGACGCCATTAACCTGGGATTCGATGGGCTGGGCGACCGTCTGTTCCACCACCTGTGCGTTGGCGCCGGGGTAAGTGCCGGACACCTGGACCTGAGGTGGGACAATGTTGGGGAACTGCTCAACCGGAAGCGCGCGCTGCGAGATCAGCCCTGCAATCGTGATGACAATCGAAATGACAAATGCGAGCCGGGGACGGCGCACGAAGATTTCCGAAAGCATCACTTGCCCCCTGGGGCTTGAGCGATCGGACGGGCTTCGACCTGCATCCCGGGCCGCACCTTCATGATCCCATCGCGGATGACCCGGTCACCGGCCTCGAGTCCTTTTGTGACCGCGACACCGCCTGCTACCTCACTGCCCACCGTTATGAAGCGCTCTTGGACCCTGCCATCATCATCGATAATAAGCACGAACCGGCCGCGCTGATCGAAGCTGATGGTTGCTGCGGGGATGACAATCAGCTGCTTGGGCGTGGCCGTTTCGACAATCACGATGACAAACTGTTGATCGGCGAGAATTCCTCTCGGGTTTGCGATGACGCCCCGAAACAGGATCGTGTCCGTCGTCGGGTTCACCTGAACGTCTCTGAAGTCGACCCGTCCCGTTTCGCTGTAAATTGAGCCATCGGAGAGGCGCAGTTTGATCTGCACCCGTTGGTTATTTTTCACCTCTGCAATGCCGGCGTCTGCTAGTGCCCGCCGCACTTCAAGTGCTTCGCGGTCGGTGACATTGAAATTTACGTAAGCCGGGTTGTCATTGACGATCGTGGCAAGCACCCCGGTTTCTGGCGAAACGAGGTTTCCCGGCTTGACGCTCGTCCGTCCGATCCGGCCCGAAATCGGCGCGACCACCTCAGTATACGAGAAGGTGATCCGCGCCTTCTCCAATGCGGCTTCGCGTTGCAGGACCGACGCGTCAGCCACGCGCTTGGTCGCAGTACGGTCATCGACAGTAGCCTGCGAGACAGTCTCGTTGGCTCGAAGCTCCACGGCTCGTTCAAGGGCGACGGTGGCATTTTCCGCCTCAGCCTTAGCAGCGGCAAGATCAGCCTCGGCCTGACGCAAGGCGGCCGCGAACGGCTCCTGTTCGATGATAAACAGGATGTCGCCTTCGTTGACGTTCTGGCCGTCGCTGAATCTCTGCTCCCTTAAAAACCCCGTCACGCGAGCCCGCAATGCGACTCGAGAGACAGCCTCGATGCGGCCAACGAATTCATAAGATGGCGTGACGTCTTGCTTTGTCGCAACAACGACGCCAACGGCAGGGAGTGGCGCGTTAGAGGTCTGGGCTGAGACTGCGGAACAAGTGAATACAACGAGTGCTGTTGCAAGTGGGAGCCAGCGAGTACTAAGAAACCACACAGGACTACCTTTTCAGGCCTATCGATCATGATAATACTGACAAACTTCTCGCACGTTGACGGTAGGGCATCAAGGCCGCTCTTCTATCCGCGATCGAACTGAGAAAGGTCGACGGCTGGACAACCCTTGCTGAGCTTTTCGCCGAGCCGATTGATCTCATCGCTTGACCAGCTACCGCCACAACAGCTGGAGGGCCAAGCTCAGCAAATTCCTACTAACGCCGTGACGCCACCTGTCCGATTACCGGATGCCGAAAGCATCAAGCGAGAACGATCGGCCTAGATTCCGTCGGTGTTTCGGCTTATCAGCAATAATTTTGTTATCTTAGCCTTCAACAACACCGACGCCACGTCCACAGCTCCATCGTACTGCTCTTGACTCGCTTAAGCAGTCCCAGGGGGAACATATGCCATGAGAGCAAGCCCTCTTTTGATCACCGCGCTTGTGATCAGCACAGCCATTGCGCTATGGGGCATCTTCGATCCTCAGGGACTAGGAAGCTTCGCAACGACCAAGGTGGTGGCTCAATTCCAAAGCCGCGGCTGGTTTGTCATGCTTGAAGCGAGTAGCATGCTGTTTGCCGCGATTTACTTGGCATGTTCACGGTTCGGGGGCGTGCGTCTCGGACCCGACGACTCCAGACCGGAATTCTCCACGACCGCCTGGATCGCGATGCTTTTCGCCGCCGGGATGGGCGTTGGGCTGCTCTTCTACGGCGTTGCGGAACCTCTCACGCATTTCGACCAACTTCGACAAAACGAGAGCCCTGCCCGGGCGGCGGGGCTCGCGCTCTTTGTGACGTACTTAAACTGGGGGTTTCACGCTTGGGCAATCTACGGTGTTGTTGGCTTGGTCATTGCCTATTTCGGCTTCCGTCGGGACAGCAGCCTGCTGCTCAGCGCACCACTGATTGATGCGATTGGCGACTTCAGTTGGACACGCGGTCTCGGTTGGCTGTTCGACCTGCTTGCTATTGTCGCGATCGCCGTTGGTCTCGCAGGGTCTCTGGCCATGGGAGTTTTCCAGGTGCAAACTGGCGTCGCAGGACTGACTGGGATCGAAAGCTCTGACCTTCTGACCGCCTCGGTATTCGCGGCGATGTGTCTGGCATTCGTGATCCCGCTCAGACGCGACCTCGGCGACGGGATGGCAAAGCTTTCGAATCTCGCCATGTTGATCGCGATCGGCCTCATGGTCTATCTCCTGATTCTGGGCCCAACATCCTACATCATGAACACAGTCGTCTCTGGCTTCGGCCGATACGTCTTTGGCGTCCTGCCGGCGGGCTTCGCAACGGCGGAATTCTTTGACAAAGAAGTTGTGAACTGGTTCCAGAATTGGACACTAAATTACATGATCTGGTGGCTGGCCTGGTCACCCTTTGTCGGAGTTTTCATCGCACGTATTTCACGTGGCCGCACGATCCGCGAATTCCTCGGCGGTGTGATCCTCGCACCGACGCTCTTTTCGGTCTTTTGGTTTGGCGTGTTTGGCGGTCTCGGCTTCTTCGACGCTTTCCGACAAGAAGGGGCTTTGATTGCGGCCAATCGCGAAAATCTAGATGCTACTACCTTCGCCTTACTAGAGCGCTTTCCCTTGGACACACTGACCCGGGCAGCGACGATCGTCGCGGCATTTCTGTTCGTCGTCACGAGTGTGGTCAGCGCTGCCTTTGTCCTTGCCATGTTCGCAACCGGCGAGCTGGATCCGTCGGCAGGCGTCCGGACGGTCTGGGGTCTCATACTCGGTGCACTGGGGCTTGCTATGGTCCTGATCGGGGACATCGCGCTTGTCCGCTCGGTCATCGCACTGTCGGCAACTGGTTTTGTCTTTATCACGCCGATCCTAGTCATATGTCTTTTTCGTGTCTTGCGGCGGGAGAGTTCAAGATGAGCTCATGGCTTCTAGACACGTTTTTGAATATAACCGTCTTCGCCTATATTGGCTTCCTAGTCTGGCTGGCAACACGCCCCGATCCCTAAGGCGAACCGGAC
>NZ_JBZMXT010000109.1:0-5704 GCF_058506495.1 Methyloceanibacter sp.
CCAAGGCGCGGGGTTTGACGGAAGCAGATTACATGGCCGGTAACTTGCTCCGTGCCGAGGTTATGGCTGAAGATGTAGCCCAAGCGTTCCTCGCTTTGGCCAAGGCGCGCAAAACGACGGGCCATGTGGAGACCGTCGACGGCGGCAATGTTGCGGCGGCTCTGCGTTAGTCGAGCTTGTTAGCGCGTTTGAGACGCGATTGACGAAATCTGATTGCCGAAAGCATCGGCTCGCGGCCTGCGTTAGCGTCCGATGTCAATGTTGGAGAGTGCCCCGTGGGCCGTATCATCCGCGTTTTTCTGTCCGGCGCGTTGGCGCTGCTACCCATCGGCGTCACGATCCTGGTGACTCTATGGCTGGGTTCCATCGTGGCGGCGTATGCGGGGCCCGGTAGCTTCCTTGGAAATCTGATCACGAGTGTTGGGCTGAACATCTCCGGCTCCTCACACGTTGCCTATTTTATTGGGCTCGGCATCATCCTCGTGTTGATTTTTCTCCTAGGCCTCGCCGTCGAGTCCGGCCTGCGCAATTGGATTTCGAACAGTTTCGATTGGTTCATGATGGGCATCCCGCTCGTCTCCAACGTGTACGATATCTCCAAGCGCTTCGTGGCGATCATGGATCGCAGCGGCGAGGAAGATAGTTTGAAAAGCATGAGCCCGGTCTGGTGCTTCTTTGGCGGGGAGGGGAGCGCCGGCGTGCTCGCACTCATGCCGTCCCATGAGCCGGTCTCAATTGGTGAGACCAGCTACGTGCCTGTGCTGGTGCCATTCGCGCCGGTGCCCTTCGGCGGGGCGCTCATCTATGTGCCCCAAGACTGGGTCCGGCCGGCGGAGGGTGGTGTCGAGAAGCTCGTGAACGTGTACGTGTCCATGGGCGTTACGCCGCCCGAAGGTATTCCGCCTGGTGGTGTTCCCGCAGGTATTTTCACCAAGGGCGCGATGCCTGCTGGGGCGATTCCTGCAGGGGCGATTCCAGCGAGAGGAAGCGCCGTGGTGAGCGAGGCAGCCGATGTCGAGTCCGACACGGCGACACCCGAGGGCGCGCCGGTTGCGACCAAGAAGCCTGCCCCGCGTAAGCGCGCCACTTAGGCCGAAACGTCGGACAGCAGTTAGCGTCTAATTCGCGAAGCGGAAATGTAGGACGTCGCCGTCTTTCACCACGTAGTCCTTGCCTTCGAGCCGAAGCTTGCCTGCGTCGCGTGCGCCAGCCTCGCCGCCGAGTTCAACGTAGTCGTCATAGGCGATCGTCTCGGCCCGGATGAAGCCTTTCTCGAAATCGGTGTGGATCACGCCCGCCGCTTGCGGTGCTCTCGTGCCGCGCTCGATGGTCCAGGCGCGCGCTTCCTTCGGACCGGCAGTGAAGTACGTGAGGAGATCCAAGAGTCGATAGCCCTCCCGGATCAACCGATTGAGACCCGGCTCCTCAAGACCGAGGTCGCTGAGATAGGACTGGCGTTCTTCCGCCTCGAGTTCAACCAGCTCGGATTCGATCTTTGCAGAGATGATGACGACGCCGGCACCTTCGTTCTCGGCGCGCTGCCGGACAGCGTCGGAGAGCGCATTGCCTGATGCAGCGGCGGCTTCGTCGACATTGCACACATAGAGAATGGGTTTCGAGGTAAGCAGTCCCAGCGTATCGAAAGCCTTTCGGTCTTCCTCGTCGACGATGGCGAGGCGCGCCGGCTTGCCCTCGCGCAATGTCAACAGGGCGCGTTCCAATAATGCCAGAGTCTCCTTAGCTTCCTTGTCCTGGCCGCGGATCTTTTTCTCCAACGCAGGTACGCGACGCTCAAGGCTTTCGAGATCCGCCAGCATGAGTTCTGTTTCGATGGTCTCGGCGTCGGCGACAGGGTCCACCTTGCCGTCCACATGGACCACGTCGGAATCCTCGAAACAGCGCAGAACGTAGGCAATGGCGTCGACTTCGCGAATATGGGCGAGGAACTGGTTCCCCAATCCTTCACCTTGCGAGGCGCCACGGACGAGGCCCGCGATATCGACGAATGTGAGCCGCGTCGGGATCGTTTGTGCGGACTTCGCAATTTCCGAGAGCTTGGACAGACGCGGGTCGGGCACCGGGACATCGCCCACATTGGGTTCGATGGTACAGAAAGGGTAGTTCGCCGCCTGTGCCGCAGCGCTCTCCGTTAGCGCGTTGAAGAGGGTGGACTTGCCAACATTTGGCAGTCCAACGATGCCGCATTTGAATCCCATAGATAAACTTGGCTCCTGTCGCCAGCTGATGGCCTCGGCGGGTTAATCGGTTTCGGATTGCGCGTCGTTGCGCGTTTCCTGTGCGACTTGGGTCTGGAATCTGTCCTTCTCGCCTTTGGCGAGTAAGGGGGCCGCGTCCGACATTGCAGACAACACGGGCTCGAGCCAATCCATATCCGACTTCGCGAAGTCTCGCAGAACATGACCTACAACCCGCTCGCGATGGCCTGGATGGCCGATGCCGATCCGCACGCGCATATAGTCGTTACCCAGATGCGCGGTGAGCGACTTGAGACCGTTATGGCCGGCGACCCCGCCGCCGATCTTCACACGAACCTTCCCGGGCGCCAGATCCAATTCGTCGTGGAATGCGACCACATTGTTGACGGGGATCTTGTAGAAGCGCGCGGCCTCGCCTGCCGAGCGGCCAGACTCATTCATGAAAGTCTGCGGCTTAAGAAGCATGACTTGTTCGCCGCCGAGCCGCCCTTCGCTGGTCAGGCCTTGAAAGCGCTTGCGCCAAGCAGAGAAGCCATGCGCCGCGGCCATGACGTCGAGAGCCATAAAGCCCACGTTGTGACGATTGAAGGCGTACTGCGCCCCCGGATTGCCGAGACCGACAAAGAGCTTCATCGTGTCGTCCCGTCTCGTGGCCCGAGCGGCCCGTCAGGCCAGGAAGAGCACTACTCTTCCGTCTTCTCCTCGGCTTCCTCTTCGCCCTCTGCCTCCTCGACGCTTTCCTCTTCCGCCGTTTCTTCGGCGCCACGGCCAGCGATTGTTGCAACGGTAAAGTCACGATCGGTAATCGTGGGGGTTGTACCCTCAGGCAGCTTTACAGCAGAGATATGGATCGAGTCGCCGATCTCCGTTCCAGTGAGGTCGATTTCGATTGACTCGGGGATGCTGTCGGCGGGGCAGCGAAGCGCAATCTCGTGGCGGACGATATTGAGAACACCGCCACGCTTTAGGCCAGGCGATGCACCGTCGTTGAGGAAATGCACCGGCACGTCGACGTCGACCACAGCGTCCTTCGCCAGTCGCATGAAATCCACATGGATGGGGAAGTCCCGCACGGGGTCTACCTGCACGTCCCGCGGGATCGCGCGGATTTTCGTGCCATCCATGTCGAGCATGTAGACCGTGCTCTGGAAATGGCCTGTTTTGATCTGCTTGGAGACTTCCTTCGTCTCCAGAGAAATATTGAGCGGTGCGTCTTTGCCACCATACACGATGCCGGGAATGCGCCCTTCGCGGCGAATGGCGCGCGCGCCACCGGTGCCGGTGCGCCCACGCGACCACGCCTTGAGCTCGATCGCCTCAGCCATGAAATCCTCCGAACGTCTGAAACAGCGAGGGGCCGGAAGCCGGCCCCGAAAATTGGCCGCAGCGCCCTTAATTTGGTCGCTGCGAAGGAATTGGAGAGGCTTATAGCCCAAGGACCCCTAACAAGACAATCGCCTATCGGAGCCGATTTTCTGGCCCGAAGGGGCGCCGTGACCAGTTCTGGTGGCGCCCCGGCATGCCGTCGGTGCTGGGCAAGTGTTGTCTCCGACGGGGCTGGCAATCTCCCTTGAAGATTGCCCATTTCAGCTCGTTGGCCAGCCCCTGGGTCTTTTGACCTGAGCGCGGCTAGGTGCGCCAGGGATGCGCGGGCATCTCGGAGACGCCGAGAACGGCGACGCCTGCGGCGGCGACTTCATGGTCGTTTTCGACCGTGCTGCCGCTGACGCCGATCGCGCCCATGAGTTCGCCGTCAGCATCGACAATGGGCAGGCCGCCCGGGAACGTGATGAGCCCGTCGTTGGAGTGCTCGATGCCATAGAGCGGCTTGCCCGGCTGTGAGAGCTGCCCCAGGGCTCCTGTCTCCATGCCGAAGAAGCAAGCCGTTGTCGCCTTCTTGATAGCAATGTCGATCGAGCCGACCCAAGCGTTGTCCATGCGCATAAAGGCCTTCAAGTTCGCACCTGAATCGACAACAGCGATGCACATCTGCGTCCCTAGCTCGATGGACTTCTTGCGTGCGGCTTCGATGACCTGTTCGGCCTGTTCGAGATTGACGTGCATTTTTGGTCTCCTCCTCGATGCGTTGCTTCTTAAGTTCAAACAAAAGTCTTGCGACCAGTGTGTTCGTTGCGGCGTTCGGCTGCGTCACACATGGTGTCTTCGCCACAAACCACAAGACCATGCAGACGGCGTGACATGCCAATCTCTTCGCCAAGTGTTCCGCTTGGGAAGGCGTGATCACACTCGACTCTACACAGCGTTCCCCAACTGCGTTGGATGCTCTAAGCTTACATCAGTATACGTCGCACGTGTGCAAATCTGAGAAAGAAAATTCGTCGCCATGGGAGAGCACGATCAAATCCGAGCCGCGATAGATCAATTCTACGCTGCCTTGAATGCCTTGTTTGAGGGGAACGTGGAGCCCATGACCGAGGTTTGGTCGCATGCGGACGATGTGACTTACATGGGACCAGATGGTGGATTCCAGGTTGGTTGGAAAAGCGTCCGTGCCGACTGGGAGAAACAAGCAGACTTGAAGCTTGGCGGCCGCGTTGAGCCCGACGGCGTACATATTTTTCAAGGCAGCGAATTAGCGGTGACGCACAACTATGAGAAGGGCACTAACCTAAATACAGGCGATGTGTCAGGTGCGGTGCTGATTAGGGCAACAAATCTCTTTCGGAGAGAGGACGGCGCCTGGAAGATGATTGGCCACCACACGGACACGCTGCCGTTCTTGACGCCCTGAATCGCATGGCGACGTCGCGCCAATATAGTCCAGCCGTCAATAGAACAGGCTGGAGACCGATTTCTCTTCTGCCGTCCGGGCGATGGCCTCGCCAAGCAGTGGGGCGATCGAAAGAACGCGAATATTGTGCGCGTTCACGACAGCGTCGCTCGGCATGATCGAGTCTGTGATCACAAGCTCTTTCAATTGCGACGCCATCACACGAGCTATGGCGCCACCTGAAAGGACGCCATGCGTAATGTAAGCGGTGACCTGCTTTGCGCCTTGTTTCAGAAGCGCCTCGGCCGCGTTGACCAGTGTACCGCCGGAATCGACGATATCGTCGACCAGGATACAGCTGTGACCGGAAACGTCGCCGATAACGTTCATGACCTCGGACTCGCCGGGCCTCTCACGGCGTTTGTCGACGATGGCCAAGGGCGCGTCGATGCGCTTGGCAAGCCCTCTGGCACGCACCACGCCGCCGACATCAGGTGAAACCACCATTACATTGTCCTCAGCCATGACTTCCGTGATGTCGCTGACCATAACCGGTGCGGCGAATAGGTTGTCGGTCGGGATGTCAAAGAAACCTTGAATCTGCCCCGCATGTAAGTCGAGGGTGAGTACGCGGTCAGCGCCAGCCCGAACAATCATATTCGCGACCAGCTTTGCCGAAATAGGCGTTCGTGGCCCTGGCTTCCGGTCCTGCCGCGCATAGCCAAAGTAAGGAATGACTGCAGTTATCCGCCGGGCA
>NZ_JBZMXT010000110.1:0-5687 GCF_058506495.1 Methyloceanibacter sp.
GACTGGCTCAAAGACGGGGATCCCTCTCCCGTTCCGCACCAGGGCTGAACTCCTTCTCCTGATTGTGCATCAGCGTGTCCAGCACTTCGCCGACCATACCGAGGTGGTCGGCGCGACCTTCGAACTGTCGCTTGATGTCGGCGAGATAGCTGGTTGCAGCATTCAACCGCCCCGCAAGAAGTCTCGCGACGTGAAACGCGATATCGGGCTTCGACCGAAGAAAACTCGCAGCATCGTCAAAAACATAGAGGGCGCAGGGTGTCAGTGTACGGACGGTCGCAGTATGCGGCCGCTGTAAGAGGACAGACATCTCACCAAATAGTGCCCCCGGCTCTTCAATGATCGCAACCTGTGTGTTGCCCCGCAGAACCTCTAATTCCCCGTCTCTCAGGACGTAAAGCTGACCTGACGTGGTGCCCTCTGACAGCAGGATCTCACCTGCCAAAAACTCGGCACGCGCCGCACCCTGACATAGTTCTAAAAGCGATTGCATCAGCTGAGCCTACTGCGCGCCCAACGTTTGTCAAACAGCAGCTCAGAGGCATTGAGTCACACCATCACTGACCGGACAGCCAATTGTTTAAGAGTTGCTTCCCAATGTCCTCGGGCTTCAGCTTCTTTTTGCTCTGAGGCTGTTGCTGCGGAATCTGCGCCGAAGGCTGCGATTGCGCATTGGGGGTCACCGCCGTGTCCGTCACGGTATTAGTTTCAGGTGCTGTGTTGCCCCCGCCCAGCAAACCTCCTATGCCCTGGATCAACGCATCCTGATCCACCTTGCCATCCTTAATGACATTTGCCAGGGGCGCTTCTTGAGCTTCCGGTATTCCTGGGGCCTGGTCGGGAGCTGTAGCCGTGTCAGACTGCGGCGCAACGTTGTTGCCCCCCAGCAACCCACCGATGCCTTCAATCAGTTTTTCCTGATCGATCTTGCCGTCCTTGACGACACCATCCAATGCTTCAGCAGCTCCGCCTAGTCCGCCGGGCAAATTCTTCAGGTCCTGACCAAACTGCTTGTAGCGCGCGATCGCCTCCGCCGGATTTTCCAGAATGCCCTTAATGTCCGGAAAGATCTTCGGGCTCGCCCAAGGACCAACGATCATCACCGGCACCCCGAGACCGGCCAATTCTTGTGTACGGCCCTGTCCTTCCAACGAAGCCACAAGCTGCGGGTCGACACGAAGTTTGAGCGCCTGTTGAGGGAGGTTGACCGTACCGCCGCCTTTGACTGTCACGAGCGGTCCAAGGAGATGAATATCCTGAGTTTGGGCCACGCCCTTGCTGATTTGAAAGCTCGCCCCAAGCGATGCGAAATCTGTCGTCTCGGTCGCGCCGCCCTGCCAACCATTGAGGGCACCCTTCCCGAGACTGCGCATCATCTTCGCGACGTTTAGGCCGCGTATCGCGCCGTTCTGGAACTCGATATCGGCGTTGCCACCGAGCGTACCGACGATTGCTCGCTGACTTGCTCCTGTAGCGGTGACGTTGAGCGATACCGTTCCCTTGCCTTCGATGGAGTCGAGCCCTGCGGCATCTCTGAGAAATGTCCGGCCATCAAAGTTCTGTAAGGACGCGTTGACCCGCTGTGTCGGATGCTTGCTGCTGGCGTCGACCACCACAGCAGCATTGCCCGCTCCGCCGTAGAGTCCAAACTGAGCCAGTTCTGCGTTGAGCTTGCCGCCATCGAGGGTCACCTGAAGCGAGACAGGCGCAATTTTTACGTCTTCGTAGATGAGTTGCTCCGCACGCACATTGACCTTGCCGTTCACCGACCTTAGCACTGAGAAATCAATTCTCTCGTTGCTCCACGCATTGCCGCTCGCAGGGTTGGCACGTGTGGTCCCACCACGACCCTGCTTTTTTCCGCCGCTCGACTTGGTGCTCTGGGACTTCTTTGGCAGCGACTTTTTGGTCGCCTTTGGTGAAGACTTTTCAGTCCCCGTCCATGCGTTGATGTCGATGGTCTTTGCGCCAATCGCCGCCACGACATACGGGACTTTGTTTGCGAGATTTGCCTGCACTTGCCCGGCGAGAACGGCGCCGCGCACGTTTGCCCTGAGGGGGTTGATGGTGACGATGTTGTCTTTGTAGTGGACGGTGCCTGCAAAAGTATCGCGCCCCATTGTGCCCGTAAGCTGGCTCAGCGTCGCTTCACCACCCGCGTAGACCGCGGCGCCAGAAAGGGTCTTGTTCCCTGATTTCGCGCTGAACTGCGGCAAAGTAAGCGTGTCGTTCTTGTAGGACGCACTTCCGCTCAGGCTCACCGGATCGTCTAACGTCTCTGGCAGGTCCGCCTTGATGCGAACAGGTACGGTCGCGCCACCGAGGAACGACCCGAAGTTTCCAATCGTAGCACCGAGCTTCATGGATTTGCCGTCCACGACTGCCGCAGTATCGAGCGTCAGCGGCTCGTCATAACCGGGCAAAGAGGCGGTGAGATCGAGTTTTTCGATGTTCGTTCCAGGCTTGCCATCCGACGATGGCAGGGTGACGGTACCGTTCTTGATGACAAGCTTGTCGAGGGAAACGGATTTCAGCTGCTCAGCAAAGCCGGCCATGCCAGTCGTCCCGCCTTCACCTGACGGCGAGGCCGCCCGCGCGGACGGCGCCGTACCAGGTCGGCCTGTTGGAGCCGCTGGCCCAGCGCCAGGCGGCGGGAGTGCATTCGCTGCCGATGTCTGAGGCACGGCGACCACGGGATTGACGAGGGTGACCTCGCGAACGCGAACCTTGCCTTGAAGCAGACCGGTCAGCAACAAATCGAAACGTACCTTATTTGCGGTGGCGAATTCCTTATCGCCGGTTGCCGTTGGTTCGGCGATCCCGACATCCTCGGCCACGAGAGCCAGCGAAGGAAACACGGTTATGTCGAGCGGCCCGCTCACCCGGAGCCTGTACCCCGTCATCTGCTCCACACGAGCGAAAAGCTCGCTCCGCACCTCGTCGGTGGAGATGAACATCGGCGCGACGAAAAAAAGTCCCGCGATCAGAACGACGATAGCCGTCAGGATAGAAAAGATGAGCCGCAAATGCCCCTCCACACGTCTGGTGAGGTTCAGATCAGTCTACAGCGATTCCCGCCATGTCGAGATAGGACCCATTACCCTGGCAAGATTCTGCGATTGGATGGAACGTTGGCGCTGAAATACGTACAAATAACGGCCAGAAACGATAGAGATTTTGCAAGAATGGCTGGCTTGCCCTTTGGCCTGGAGCCCCATAAACCGTCACGGCAGTCATTTTCTCCGGAGGCATAGAGATGCCGCGCCTAATTTTGCTGAGACACGGCCAAAGCGTTTGGAACCGCGATGCAGTGTTCACGGGCTGGACCGACGTTGAGCTCTGCGACAATGGGATCGATGAGGCGAAACACGCGGCCGAGCTCTTGAGACACCACAAAATTCAGTTCGATCAGTGCTTTACGTCCTATTTGCACCGCGCTATTCATACGCTCTGGATCGTCCTCGGCGAACTGGAAATGACGTGGCTTCCTGTGGAGCGAAACTGGCGCCTCAATGAGAGACACTATGGTGCTTTACAGGGGCGAAAACGCGATGAAGTGAAAGAGGAGGTCGGCAGCGAGCAGCTGCATATTTGGCGCCGAAGCTACGCCGTTCGACCGCCGGCATTGACTGAAGACGACCCGAGATATCCCGGGAACCAATCAAAATACGCGAAGGTGCCAAGCCGGCATCTGCCGCTGACCGAGAGTCTGAAGGATACGGTTGCCCGTGTCTTGCCGTTTTGGCAGGAGCGCGTAGAGCCACTACTTATGGAGGGCCGTACGCCGCTAATTTCCGCCCATGGAAACAGCCTCCGCGGTCTCATCAAATACCTCGACGGGATTTCCGACGAGGACATCCCCAGCCTAGAAGTTCCGACTGGGAAGCCCCTGGTCTATGAGCTCGACGAAGGCTTGCGTACGATCCGCAGCTTCTATCTTGAGGATGGCCAAGAACCCCACAGCCTGCCGAAAGCCAAGGCGGCCTCCTCCACGGCCTAAGTAGGCGCGCCAATAGCGCGTTGCTGCCTAGAAGTAGTTCTGACGGCTATAGGCCCCGCAAGCGCCTTTCAGCCGGTTGTCGCCGCCCAAGGCCCGGCAAATCTGCACTTTCTTGAGCGGTTTATTGCGCACCTCGTCATCTGAAACTCGCCAACCATAACTGCGGGCGACGCGTGCAATCTGGCGGTCCCGGCAGATTTGTGTCGAGACCAGACCGTGCTTGTTGACTTGGAAGATCCCCTGGCACCGAATTTTGGCGGCCGCCGGTGTTGCACAGCTGAATAGCACCGCAGCACACAGACCGCTTACGCCAAGCATCGTGGCCGCCTGGCGCCTGTCTAGGATGGTACTGAAACCTGCGTTTCGCATCTTCACCTCCGCGGAACCAAACGAGCTAAAAAGAATGCCTCAGCACTACCACTCGACGGACTGCAAAGCAGGGAAGAACCCGTCCTCGCGAAAGGCATAGGCCTCGCCGTTCGGCCACACGGCCGCAGGCCGCCCATCCGAAATGAGCGCTCCATCCTCAAGCTTCAAGCGAGGCAAGGGCAAGCAAACAAAGCGTTCGCCGACAATCCAAAACGAGCCAAGCCCCGCCATGAGAGCGTCGGCAAAGGGAAGATAGGCCTCATTGAGGTCTTCTAGCCGTTCGCTTTCGACGCTGGAATTGGCCACGACGTCGCGCATAACCGACGTGACCAATGAAGCCACGTTGTAGCCTCGAGCCCGCGCGTCGCTTGAGATAAGATTCCGCAGCGTGAGGGCGAAAATCTCAAGATGCAGCGCGTCGGCGACCCGCTCTGCCGCGGCCGCCTGTGCCTTTTCATAGGCTTCAGCAACCGCCCTGTCCGCGTTGAGTTCAGCCAAGGCTTCACGACGCATTGACTTCGTTACATCGGCCCAAAGGCAGGATTCAGCGCTTGAAAAATCGATGCCGGAAAGCGCAGCATCTGCCTGCTGCGGCCCCATGGCCCAAGTGAACGCTACGTCCCGAAAACCAATCAAGCGCGCGTGCCGGCTGACGGCTTCTTCAACGACCAGCGGGTCAAAATAAGGCCGCTCGGGGTCGATCCCGTTCAGCCGAGAGATAATCTTCTCAACTTCATCCACCACCGCCATGTCCTCCCTAGGGGCGCACCCGCGCGATGCTGCAGACGGCGCCCATTCATCCCGATTCCGGACTTTTTTAGCGTCTTGCGCGTTATTTATTGTGGTCCGGCACGATAAGCAGGCGCAAAGCCAGACTGCGAGCCGACCTGCGCGGACTATACGCTCATGCCGACGTTGGGGGAACGGCTTGCAGACGCTACGAGCAGCTAAAGCCAGAGCTAACGTAAGTTGTTTCTCACCGTATTGGTGACGGATTTCGATGCCCCAAGTGGAAGCAACCGACTACGCGATCCTGTTCGGAAACACGATTTACGTCCTCGAACGCCTGCTCTGTGCTCATCTGTAGATTGAGGGTTTGGTCTAAACCGTACTTTTGTATTGAGCTAACGTCGTGCAGCACGCTTCTTGCGGTGCTTCGCGCGATTCTCGTAAGTCCATTGCACGCCGACGAACACGAGCGCCGTTGACCAGCCAAACATGAGAAGACCATTTGCGGCTTCGAAAGAGGAGAGCAGGCGCCATTGCTCGTCGAGCACAATGTCTCCAAAGCCGAGTGTGGTGAACGTTACCGTCGAAA
>NZ_JBZMXT010000111.1:0-5448 GCF_058506495.1 Methyloceanibacter sp.
CCCATCCAGAACTAGACAAGCAAGCAGCGTGAGGCCGAGATGAAACAGACCTATATCTTCGATGTTGATGGAACGCTGACGGTACCTCGGCAACCAATCGAACCCCTATTCGCGAAGTTCTTTCTAGAATTCGCACGGCACCGGTCCGTCGTACTCGTTTCGGGGAGCGACCTGGGCAAACTGCAGGAGCAGCTCCCGGATGAGATCCTGAATACGTGCCGCGCCGTGTTTACCTGCTCAGGCGCCGAGCGCTGGGAGCACTTCAAGCTTATCCATCGCAACACGCACAGCTTCCCGCAGGAACTGATTGCGCTCTGCGAAAGTTTCGTCGCTGAAAGCGTGTACCCAGAGCGCTTCGGCAACCATCTGGAATACCGCACAGGCATGCTGAATGTCTCCACTGTTGGCCGCAAAGCGTCTAACGATCAGCGCAGTGCCTATTTCAAGTGGGACAAGCTTGCCAAGGAGCGTGCAAGGTTTGTCGATCAGATCAACGAGACCGCGCTTCCATATGAGGCCTCTGCCGGCGGCGAGATCAGTATCGACATTGTACCGCGTGGCTGGAACAAGGCGGTCGTGTTCAACGAGCTGCTCTCGCAGGGTGAGGATCAAGCACTGATGTTTTTCGGCGATAGAATTGTCGAGGGTGGCAACGATCTACCCCTTGCAAAGGCGCTTTGGGCTGCGGGCGAACCGCACGAAGTCCGGCCGGTCGAAACCTGGACAGAGACTTTCGAACAGTTGTTGCTAGAGGTTGGCATGGAAAAGCTGGCCGCTTGAGACACAAAACCGTATCCAGGGCATCGCGAAGTGATCAGTCCCAGCCTTCCTTCTTTCGGTAGATGGTGGATGGGCTGAGCTTCAACAGCTCGGCAGCGCGCGGGATACTGCCATTGCATTCGGCGATAGCCGCTTCGATCAGCGTCCGCTCCATCGCTGCAAAGGGTTGATCGAGCGAAATCTCAATGCTGCCGACGTCACTACCAAGATCGGGGCGTATTCTGGCATCTGCTGGTCTTTCAGTCCGCGCTCGTAGTTGAGGCGCCGCGGACGACAATTCCAGCATGTCAGCTGTCAGTTCGCTACCGTCGTTCAAGATCACGGCCTTGCGAATGACGTTCTGCAACTCGCGCACATTGCCTGGCCAATCGTGAGACAGCAAGGCGTCCATCGCGTCGGCAGAGAGCGTCTCGAACGATTTGCCTTCTTCCTTACTCGCGCTTTTCAGGAACTGCGCCGCTATCTCGACAATGTCGCCGTCACGCTCCCGCAACGGCGGAAGATCAATACCGACCACGTGGAGCCGGTAATACAGGTCTTCTCTTAGGCGCCCTTCGGCCACCTCCCGTAACGGCTCGCGGTTGGTCGCGCAGACCACGCGCACGTCGACTTTCTTGGTGCGGTCGCTCCCGACTTTTTGAACCTGGCCCGTTTGAAGAAAGCGGAGCAACTTTGACTGTAGGGCGAGATCCATTTCGCACAGCTCGTCGAGGAATAAGGTCCCCCCGTCAGCCGAGGATGCGGCACCATCGCGATCAGACGTGGCGCCCGTGAAGGCACCCTTCACGTGACCGAACAGCTCTGACTCGATGAGGTTGTCGGGAATGGCAGCACAATTGAGCGGGATGAAAGGCTTATTTCGTCGCGGACCGTTCTTGTGGAGTGCCTCCGCGCATAATTCCTTGCCTGTTCCACTCTCGCCCGTAATGAAGACGCTCGCGTTCGACCGCGCGACAGCCTTGATGGTGTTGTAGACCGCGAGCATGGGCAGTGATGAACCGATGAAGCCGAAGCGCTGGCTTTTGCCGGTTGTCTCCTTGATCTCCTGCACAGCCGTTTCTAGGATCTTATGCTCAAGCGCGTTCTTGACAGTTGTGACGAGTCGTTCTTCTGCTGCGGGCTTAACGACGAAGTCGTAGGCTCCGGCGCGCATAACGTCGACAGCCGTGTTCAGTGATCCACTTGAGGTCACAACGATCACGCCGATTGGAATCGCCTCTTCTTGGATCGCGCTCAGTATTTCAAGGCCGTTGATATCCGGAAGCTGCAGGTCGAGCAGCATAAGGCGATAGCCACCTTTCCGAAGCTCGGCCATCGCGGACGTACCGTCTTCAACGCAACGCCCTGAAATTCCGGCCTTCTTGAGCCAGGACTGGTAGAGGATGCCGGTTGATGCGGTGTCCTCGACGATCAAGACAGAGTCACTCATTGCGCGTTGCCTGCTTCTCAGGTTCGTCGACACTCTTGAGGAGGGCCTCTTTGCCGAGAGCGAGTGCATTCAAAAAGCGCTGGCCGGCGTCCGTTATCTCGGTGGACAGCTGGAAAGCATGACCGTCTTCCGACTCCCGAACCAACGTATTCGCTCTCCGGGACAAGCTCGCCAGCTCCTCGGCGCCGAAGGCCTTCGCAACGCCGCTGATCGCATGCGTTGCGCGCTCGAAAGCTTTCGAGTCCTTCTCTTTGGCTGCAACATGCTGGAGCGCGGTGTGCTTCTCGATATCTGAGCGCAGCCGATCAAGAGCCACATCGACTGCATCCGGCGTAAGACTTTCCAGGACAGATCGAAGGGCATGGATATCGAGCCCCGCAGTCGGATCGTCGAGGCCTCCGCCTTCCTGCATCGGCGTTATGCGGCTCTGACCGATCTGCTCACAGAGGGCGTGATAGAGGGCGGACCGCGACACCGGCTTAGGGATCAAGTCATTCATACCGGCTGCCAGAATCTTCTCCCGATCTTCATCAAACGCATAGGCGGTTACGCCAATTATCGGCACATCGGCGCGCTCGTCGTCCCGCGCACGTATAATTCTCGTAG
Organism: Methyloceanibacter sp.; assembly: GCF_058506495.1. NCBI lineage: Bacteria > Pseudomonadati > Pseudomonadota > Alphaproteobacteria > Hyphomicrobiales > Hyphomicrobiaceae > Methyloceanibacter > Methyloceanibacter sp. The sequence goes on from NZ_JBZMXT010000111.1 coordinate 2,816, forward strand.
CCTCCAAACCGTCCATCTCCGGCATGGATACATCCATAAGAACCGCGTCATAGGCCCGCTGGCCAACGCTCCGAACCGCCTCACTTCCATCCGAAACCATGTCGACATCGCAACCCATTCGTTCAAGCATGGCACTGACGATGAGCTGGTTGGTGATGATGTCCTCAGCGACGAGAATATGCGCACCTGCAATCACCGACGTCGCGGGCAGCTCGTCATCATCTTCTTCCTTCTCGATGGCGCGGGACTGCCCCGTCTCCATGGCCACGTCAAACCAGAAGGTCGATCCGACGCCGTCCTCGCTATTCACGCCAATGCGTCCGTCCATTGCCGTGACCAGCGCCTTGCAGATTGCAAGGCCAAGCCCTGTCCCACCAAATTTACGGGAATACCCGGCATCCAATGTCTCGAACTCGGAAAAGATGTCTTCTTGTTTGTCTTGAGGAACACCCATGCCGCTATCGACTACCGAAAACCGGTAAACCGGCTGGTCCCCGGTTTCATCAGCCCGTTCGAGATTGAGTTTTACAAAGCCGGTTGACGTGAATTTCACGGCGTTCCAAGCGAGGTTCAGCAGAACCTGGCGCAAGCGATCTGGGTCGCCAATGAGGACAGGCGGAACATCTGCATCAATGTTGCAGCTCACCTCCAAACCCTTAGACTTAGCCTGAGGACCAATAAGGCTGTATACAGATTTAACAAGCTCTTCGGTACTAAAGGATACAGTCTGCAGAGTTAACTTCCCCGCCTCGAGTTTTGAGAAGTCGAGAATGTCGTTGATCAGTCCAAGTAGCGACCGGCTGGACTGACGACCTGTCTTCAGCAGTTTTTCCTGCTCATGGGTAAGACCGCTGTCTTTCAACATCCCCAAAATACCGATCACGCCGTTTAGCGGCGTGCGTATCTCGTGACTCATCATGGCTAGGAAGCTGGACTTAGCCTGACTTGCGATCTCTGCACGCTCCTTTGCCCGAACAAGCTCCGCAGCAGCCAACTTCTGCTCGGTGATGTCGCGCAGATATCCAATGAAGATCTTTCCACCGTTGCTCTCGGCGACCGTGATCGCAAGCTCGACATCGAACTCTTTTCCCGAAGCGTGCAACGCAGTCAGTTCGAGCCGCTTGTTGAGAGCGGGCCCGAATCCCGTCTCCATGTATCTGCGCATTCCTTCTTTGTGCGCTCTGCGATGCTGCTTCGGGACGATGAGGTCTCCCATGTTCTTCCCGATGACCGCATCCCTGTCGAATCCGAAGATCGTTTCTGCAGCCGGATTGAATGAGATGATATTTCCATCGCTATTAATAATGATGATCGCGTCCAACGCGCCCGTAACGGCGACCTCGAGCGAAATATTTCTATCTTGCATATTCTGATTCCGGACAAGCTCAGCGACTTGCGGGCCAGCAAGCCCATGCAAAAGGCGCTCAAGAACACCAACCACTCTCTGATTGTATTGCGGGCGAATACACCAGGCATGTCGCCGCAGGCCGGCAAATCTATCGGGTCATCGAGCAAACTGAAACCCTCAAAGAGCCATTTTCAGAGGACTTCAGTCTGAGTACACGCGAGGTAAGGCCTGGGATTCTCGCCCACTGGCAATTTTTTGTGGCGTGCGCGGAAGCGGACATTGTCCACGTCGCTTTGGACGTCCGCTTTGTGCCAAAAGCGGACGTCACCGGAGGAAGCCTCGACCTCAATTTTGGGACCAGCCGATGCTTTACATGCAAGGTGCCAGCGAACCTGTCTGGATGACTGACGCAATGGGCAAGCCGCTCGGCTAAAGTTGCTTTTAGACGATCAAACATCAATCCAGTCTTCTTTTGCCAAGGGCACGAAGACAACGAACTCGCCGCGACGTTGAAGACTGTATACCATTGCTCACTTTATTGGCGTGTCCTCCGGTGGAGTGTGGCTCGTGCTAGTATTTAGGAACTGGAGGTGGTCCGTAATCCGTTTGCTACCTATTGGTTCGCTAGTTTTTTGGGTTTGCCTCGTTCCCGAGACTGGGCTGGCTCAGGGCGCAAATGACTACCCCATCCCGTCCAACGCACGAGAGGCCTATTCTGCCATTCGGGAGGGTTTCGCTGCACCACTCGAGCCAAGAGACGGGCTTAAAGGACCGCGACAATTCGTGGACCCTAGAAACGAGCAGCTTGAGGTCCAACGGCGCGATCGCTGGTCAAATGTACCAGCTTTTTTTCGAGACACGGCGTTGACCGCGCATAGTCGCACCTATTGGTTCGACGAAGATTCGTTTGATCTCAATAAAGCACGTGCACTGACGACAGGCGGGTGGCTCGCCTATCAATCGGGCTATCTCGCTGATTTCTTTCAGCTCCGAAGCGTTCTGTATACGAGCCAGCCGCTCTATGCGAATGCCTTCGGAGGCGAGACGGAATTGCTCTCACCGGACGGGGACCAGCTCACCACGCTTGGTCAAATCAACGGGCGCATCAAGCTTGCAGGGCAGGAACTCACGGGCGGACGCATGTTGGTGCGTACACCGTACATCAACCCGTTCGACATCCGCATGATCCCGCTAACCTTCGAAGGCATTACGTTAATGCCCGAGGACCGTGGGCCCGATCAGCCCTTCGACTACATGGTTTCCTATCTTACTCGCTTTAAACCGC
>NZ_JBZMXT010000112.1:0-5437 GCF_058506495.1 Methyloceanibacter sp.
CTCCTAGCGGGTTGTCGCGTCGTTCCATAGATGACTGCCCCGGTGGAAACGCCGGGGCTTTTTTGTCTGCTGCACTCAGCACATGCGGGTAAGTGGACCTTCAATCTTTTTCGACTGTTCTCACCAAAAGGCCTTCATAGCCGCCGCAGCGGGAGTCACAGGGATACGCAGGCGAGAAAAACCGATAGACCTTCATGTCAAGAAAAACGTCGCCGAGATTTGCGTCTTGGAACCAGAACTGCGGAGGCTTACTGCGCGTTGAGGGAGGAAAGCAACGTATGAATGGATAAGGCTCGGGATTGTTGCCTCCGTCGTCTATTGCATCGGGGCTTGGTTCTGGGTGAACGCTGATGCACGGTGGCTGCGTGAATTGAACAGCCTGCTCAATGATGAATACCACAAGTCCAACAGGGAACTCGGCGAGTACGGTCACTGTGATGCCAATTTTCTCGAACTGAATGCATCGGTTGAGGCTCGGATGCTTCAAAACTTGGGATGGGCACTGCTGGGCCTGCCTGTCATTTGGTTAGCCGGGTTCGGGATTGCTTGGGTAGTGCACGGCTTCAAAACAATATGGAGGCTAAGTGATGGCCGAGGGGCTGATCCCCACAATCACGCTCGTGTTGTCTCTCACAACGGGTCAGCCGTTGCACATGCCAGGGTTTCTCTCACTGGACGACTGCATGGACAGCGGAGATGCCGCTGCAGAGGCGCTCGAGCAGGTTGCGGACTGGCAGTGTGAGGATGGACCGAAACGTAGGCCCGAGGGCTAATCTATTACACTGGCGACACCGAGCTGCTAAGCTCTGCCTGCGCGGGCAAACCCGCCGCTAACATCCGCTCCTTGAACTTGGCGACACTATTGCCGAGGCCGAGTGTAATGGCTTACGGGTGGAAAGCGGTTGCCGCTACGTCGCGTCCTGATGTCCGCTGATGACCCCAATCGGTCGATGTTCTTACGCCCCGACATCGAGACTGGCGGGGTGGGTTTGGGGTGAACGATTTTCATTGCAACCCGGTAATTTTTAGCCCCCTATTCTCGGTTGCGTGGCAGTAGGCCATGGCTTCATGAGAAGGAAAAACCAGAAATGCTCAAGCTCGTTAGTGCGTTTGCTTTTAGCGCAGCGTTGCTGCTTGGGTTCGCCCCGCCGTCATCCGTTTCGAATGCGCAAGAACTAGCGCAGGCTGAAGACGAGATGATGGAGGCCGAAGGTATGATGGACGAGGCTCCGGCCGATGATGGCATGATGGAGGAAGAACCGGCCGACGATGAAATGATGGATGACTCTCCCTCGGGTGAGGATGCAATGCAGGAGTCTGAAGAGGGAGACTCCGACGAGTAAGACTAGTCGAGGCACGAACGGAACACACGGGGCGTCGGCTTCGGCAGACGCCCCAATTCCCTGTGGCAGGCTGCCTCGGCAAATGGGCCGATCTCCGTAATCACATAGAGCGGATGTATGTGCATCTGTCCGCCGAGGCGCGAAAGACAAAAGAAGAGCTTTTCGCGATGCTATTCATGATGAAATTCACGATTCCGGTTGAGCGCGGCAATGCTGCCGCCAAGGATGGGCGTCTAGAGCATGCCATCGAAAGCCTCGTCCAAGCGACAGATGCGGAGGCTGCTTACTTCACGATGATCAACGGCGAACGAGGCGGTTACGTCTTTTTTGAGGAGACCGATCAGGCGCAGCTGGCCCAACTAAACGAGTCGCTGATGGCTGCCCTCGATGCGGCCATCGATATTGTGCCTGTGATGACCTTGGACGACTTGAAATACGGGCTGCCGAACTAGGGTCCCGCAGGCGGGAGAACGTCGCTTCGATATCGGCCAGCGTGGCAGACCATACCTCACAGGCCAGAAACGTTAGCTGTCCGGTGAAGGCCGGTCAGCAGAGTGATGGCCTGCTTACGCTTAAGCCGCTCTGTCGCGTATCGGACTGACTTCTAAATAGTTGGGTTGATAGCTGTCGGGGTCCGTCTGACGACGCCTCTGGCCCCTTCACAACGTCGAAGCGGCGGCCGTAGATCTGTCAAGGAGCCACCGCTTGCCTGCAGAGGCCTTACGCTAGGGAAATCGGGAGCGTAACTCATTGTAAAAAATCAATATTTCTCGCAAGAAATTCTTCAATTTGCCACTTGACGACGCGAAATGATCGACCAATTGATTAGCGTACGGAAGACACTGGGCCGACCGCCCATTGATCAAATACGGGCCGGCTCCGTTTCTTAGCGGCTATTGGAGGAAGCTGTCGGGAGACAAAGATGACTACGATAACTCTGAGCCAACGCCACTCGTTCACGTTCCCACACGAAGTTGTAGACGATCCTTCATTGGGCATCAGTCAGAAGCGCGCCATTCTGTCGGAATGGGCATCGGATGCCTGCGCCGTAGAGTCGTTCCCCGTGCTGCGCCTGCTTCCGGGAACGAGGTTGCCAGTCACCTTTTCCTCAATCAGGGACGCAAGGTCTTGCTTGGATCGCAAGTACGGTGCGGACTACGAGAATGCCCTACAAGAAAACTGTGTGATTGCTGCCTTCCAAAAACGGCAAGCAGAATGTGATGGTGGCTCAAATGACCTTCGTGCATAAGAAACGGACAAGGGTGCGAGTTGACGCGCTACTGTATTGGGCGATGCTGTTTTTCTGCCTCAGCTTCCTGGCCGCATATGCAGTGATGACTTAGCCATATTCGAGCAATCCCTCGCACAAGCGCGCGCATACGCTTTAGCGATGACGCACAATGCAGACTCGCAAATGCGGGGGCTGTTCGGCAAACAAGCGGCTGAATGGTCCCCCGCGAAAACAGTGACGGGTGCCTAAATCGTGTCCATAACGGACAAGGGGCCACCTAGGTCCCTACCAAGTAGCGGTGGGTAAACTCATTGGCATACAAATGCACTGCGCCTGTCGTTATACATTGATCGGCTTGGCCACTCTTTATGCGCTGGCGCTGGGGCTCTTCATTATCGGCACTTTCGGTCTTTTCGGAAGTCCATCCGGACCGTTAGCTGGCGTCTTCTTGGTGCCCCTCGGGTTACCTTGGAACCAAATGCTCGATGTCTTCCCGGAGCCGCTTTGGCCGACGCTGGCCGCGTTAGCGCCCGCTGTAAACCTTTCCATTCTCGCACTAATCTGTAGTCGGCGCGCGCGTCACTGATCTATTGAGCCACCGTTTCTAGGGCTGTTCGCTTTTGGCACGGAGAGGACCTCAATCGGTAGGCCGAGGAGGTCGGCTTATGGCTTTAAGACAGACTTGCCCGATCTTCGCGACAATATCGGCCAGTGACCCGAAAGGGGCATCAGTGCACGCAGCCCTATGAGGCTAGGGTCGTCGAGTGTGACGAAAGATGTCGTTGCAGGACAGAGGCTGAGATGAGCAATGGGACTGCAAGCAATGCTCCCATAGGGCCCAACATCCAAGACCAGAAAGCGGTCGACGGGAAGACAAGGAAGTGGTTGAGGGTGTAGCGGTACCCGATAATGATGGGCGTAATGAACGAGCCCTTCAACGTGTTCACGAAGATCCAGATGAGTGGCGCGACCAAAGCTTCTTTGAGGCTCGGGAAGGTCAAGAGTCCGACAACGAAAAACCTCGCTATCGTGACCGCCGGACCAAGGTATCCACACTTCGTCTCTGCTTATACTGGACTTTGCGGTACTTATTTCTGTGCGTACTTGAACTCGGGCATCCCTTTCAACTCGTCCTTCGTAGCTTTTGGAAGAAGGATCTTGCCTCTCCCGCCTGCTTTGAAAAGCTGAATGGGTACAGCGACATTCTTGGCCCCGATGCCAAGAAATCCGCCGACCGAGAGGACGGCAAGTGTGACTTGCCCATCGCCAGCGACGATCAGATCATCAAGCTTGCCTACTTTTTCGTTTTGGTCATTGTAGACTTCCGATCCAAGCAATTTAGTTGCTCGGTAGCCCGTAGCGGAGACGCCTTTCACGTCGACCTGTACGCCCAAAATGGCTGTGCCGGCTACGGGCGCTTCCTGCGCAATAGCGGGGGCGGCGTGCAAGGCTAAAACGAGAAACAGAGCTTTGGTTAGTAGTTTCATTCGATAATCTCCCGGAAAATAGTCTGTGACTCGATGAACATCGCAGCCAAAACTCAAATCGCTTGCCTGTGTGACAACACGATGGCGTCGAGACATTGAGGTGCGTCAGCTCGTGGGCCCGAAGGAGTGATGTCACCTGCCGGCACGTTCCGGACCTCTGACGTTAGGCAACCGGTTAGCGACCAGAGCTGGACGTATTTTGGCGGCCCGTCAGGGCCGCGCGGGGAGGCACGTGGACGGCATTATCGTTACATCGTCGGCGAATCAGAGCTAAGTCGGTCACGCCGGTGCGTGGCTCGAAGCCCGGGCCCTTGGCGGAGGAAATCCTGGTTCTGGTCGCGAATGCAGATGCGGCGAAAGAGCTCGTGAGGAACGTCGCTTTGGAAAAGGGTGCGGCCTTTGGCTGGCATCGCACGTTGCGCTTTGCCAGCGTGCATCGATCGAGCAGGAGAGCGGCAGGCGCTTGGGAGGGTAGGGGATCATGACCTTTGTTTTCTACGACACGGAAACGACAGGCAAGAACACCACCTTCGACCAGATTATCCAGTTCGGCGCGATAAGAACGGACGATCAACTTCGTGAGCTGGAGCGTTTCGAGATCCGCTGCCGTGTGCTGCCCGACATCGCCGTGTCACCTGGCGCCATGCGCGTAACGGGTGTGACCGTCGAGCAGCTCACGGACCCTTCGCTCGTTAGCCATTTCGAGATGGTGCGAGCGATTAGAGAAAAGCTCGAGGCGTGGTCGCCCGCGGTCTTTATCGGCCACAACTCGCTTGGCTTCGATGAGCATCTTCTGAGGCAGGCCTTCTACAAAACGCTTCATGCGCCGTATCTGACCAATACCAACGGAAATTGTCGCACGGACTGTCTGCGCATGGTCCAGGCCGTAGCCCTGTGTATGCCCAATGCACTTAGTATCCCTATCAACGGGCGTGGTCGGCAAATTTTCAAGCTGGACCAGTTGGCGCCGGCAAATGGCTTCGCCCATGAACACGCTCATGACGCCTTGGGTGATGTGGAAGCGACGATTTACTTATGTTCCCTGATTGCGGATCGTGCTCCGCTGCTGTGGGAAAACTTCAAACGTTTCGCCCAGAAGCAGGCCGTCATGGACTATGTGCTGGGCGAAGAGGTCTTCGCCCTTACCGACTTCTACTACGCTCGGCCCTACTCATGGATGGTCACAGCGATCGGCCCCAATCCTGAGAATCGTTCGGAAGTTTTGGTTTTCGACTTGTCGCGTGACCCGCAGGACCTCATGCGGCTCACGGATGATGAACTTGCGTCTACCCTGCAGGACAGGCCGAGAGCAGTCCGCGGCGTGCGTACCAATGCGGCACCAATAATCCATGCATATGATGAGGCGCCCGACCGAC
>NZ_JBZMXT010000113.1:0-5271 GCF_058506495.1 Methyloceanibacter sp.
GGCGAGCAAACTGATCACGGCTGAGATGAATCAAGGTCTCGTGATCTCCAGCTTCCAGATAGACTTCTGGTTGGCCCACAACACACTCGTCAACGACGACGTCTAAACCGTAGCATTCACCGATAGGAGGAATGGCGCCAGGCGAGCAATCCTCGAAGAGCTCTTCGACCTCGTGCTCGTTTGCCAAGACGACATCAAAGCCAAGCTGTCTTCGTAGGTCCTGCAGGTTGATGCGGTGTGATGCTGGAAGCACAGCCAGGATGTATGAGCTGTGCGATGGTTGACAGAAACAGTCCCCGTGTGACTCGTGTTCTGTACGCAGCACGACCCCTTTGGCCAAGCATTCCCCAGGAATCTGCGATGCCTCAGCGGTGCGCATCGAAGACGCTGTGGATCGGTGCGCGACAACGTCATACGCAACGTTCTTTGCGGAAAGGTACTGTCTAAGCGTTACCGACATCGACATGGCGGCTCTCCAGATAGAGTTCTTCCAACGCTATTCCAAAAAGGCTTTTGGCCTCACTGGAGCTGCGACGGGCCGAGTATGCTCCCAGATGCCGATGCCGTAGGCATCATTCAAACAGATGAAAACTGAGAAAAATTTCCAAGGGGCTCCTACGCAGCTCTCCGCGTTGGGCGTTCACTCGTGGAACAAACCTAAGCCACAGAGAAAGCTGCCAAAACGAGGGAGGTTACAGTCCCTGACTCGCTTGTGACTCAATCGGCGGCGTGAAACGCATGAATAAGTAAAGGAGTTCAGACTGCTTAGATGTACCCGTCTTGGCGTAGATATGTTGTAGATGAGTCCTGGCCGTAGGCTCCGAAATCGTCAGCGTTTCGGCTACCTCCCTGACACCTCGGTCCGGTCTCATTGCGAGCAGAACGCGTAGCTCGCTCTTTGTGAGCCCATATAGTTCAGCAAAGGCTTCAGCGGTCGAGAGTGGGATCGTCGCAGAGTCTTGGACGAGGACTGCTACCGTTGCTGTCACAGTTCTGCAGACGCTTTGCAGTTCACTACTGTCAAGCGGAAGGATGATCGCAATGAGACCAGGTTTATCTTTGGCAGGGAGAGGGATGACCTTGGGGCTTATCCGCTGGGAGCCCTGACTGGGCGCAGCAGTTTTAAGAGCCGCCTCAAATGCTTCGCGTGTTGTGCAATCAGTAGGAACAAGTCGATTTTTTTCGCTATGAAGCCCATTGGCGGTTTCAAGTTGTTGCTTGGCCGCACGGTTCGCATAGGCTATTTGGCCGCTGGCATCGGTGAAGTAGATCGCAAGTGTGAGCGAATTCAGCGTCGTCTGCAATGCTGCTTGTTGCTCTTGAGCTCGCTTGCGCTCCATAACGCGTCCAAGCTGTTCCCCGATACTCTGCACAACCTGCATAAGTTCCTTATCGAGTGGTTTTTTCTCCAAGGAGAAAAATTCCAGGACTGCCTGAAGCTTGCCCTCTGCATAGATCGGGAAACCGAAGCCGGCTCGTAAACCATGCTGCAGAAAAATCTTCTTTCTATCTGACTGATTGCATCGCGAGATGTCTGGTAGCCATTTCGGTTTTCCACTTGCCCATATCGTGCCCGGCAGTCCTTGACCACGCGCCCTGTCGACGTTTGCTACGTCGCGGCTAAGCGAATTGAGGGCTCGATCCTCAAAATGCCAAACGGCGCTAGAATGCAGGACTTGTGGAGCATCGACATCATCCGGAAGGTAGGCGTGCCCTGCAACCCAGCCCCCCACTTGACAGATGCGTTGAAGGCAGCTGCGCAGAAGTTCATTGAAGGAACCGCCGGCGGCGGCTTGCTCCGTAGCCTGCCATAACACCTCCGCTGCAAGAGCGCGCTTCTTTCCTTGTGTCTCAATGCGGTGTCTGGCTGATACTTCGGCGCTTAGCGCTAGAGCTGGCACAGTGATGCTTATGACGAAAACCAAGAGAAGGATATAGGAACCATCTTTGATTGACTCAGCGAACGGCCCGCACTCGAGGACGGCACCCCATACCGTGAAGAAAACGATTATCAGTGACACCGTAGCAGTGTCTCGGGGCCCTTGACGCATCGCTGCCCACAGCAACGGTAAGATCACCAGGAAACTGAGCGCGTCACGGAACGGGCTTGGTTGCAGCAGCGGACAAAAAGCAATGATAGCTACGGCCGTCGCTGCGAGATAGGTGGCTAATGTTCTAGGAGAGGGAGTCGATAGTAAGGACGTCGGATCACAAGCAGCCCAGAGTACGACAACAGGGGCCACAACAAGGGCCCCGGCTAGATTGCCCAACCACCAAGTAAGCCATACAGGCAGAAAATCCTCATTGAAACCGCCGAGGGTAAGGCTGCCAACGCCGATAGTCGCACTGATTGTGGTTGCAATCACACATGACACAAAGAACGTGATGACGTTGAAAGGCGTTTCAAGAAGGCGATCGCCCCGCTTCCACCAATTAAATAGATAAACTGCAACGACCGCCTCAAGCGTGTTGCCACAAGCGATAGAAAGAGAGGTTAGCGTAGAACCAGCAGTAAGTAGATTTATCAGAAAGGCGGGCACAAAGATTGCTGGAAAAATCCGATACCCCCACAACATCACCGCTGCAATGGCTAAGCCCGTCGGAGCCCAAATTGGCGTTACGCTTGGATGGGTAGAGGCAAACCTCAAGCAGAGAAATGCGAGCACAAAATAGGCGATGCCCACAATAACGAGCCGCACGAGAAACGAGGCAGAAGGATTGGGCAGCGGCCAAATCCGCTCGTACGCCCGCAGTGTGGCACTTCGACTGTTCGAAGAGCCGGCGTTTTGACCAACACAGTCTTGCAGTTTGTGTGACATTTGCCCCTACTTCAGCCCGAGTCACCTAATGGGACCCGGCTGCGCGAAGAGCGAGCTCGCATGCTGTGGGTTATGCAGTGGGTTTTTGTCACTAACGCCCATCATCCGCCCCCTGCTCCGGGCAGACCTCTCGCTTAAGGGGAACTCTCAAACACTCCCCGCTGGGCAGGGAGCAATTTGATAAACAAAAATTATAATATCATATAAATAACAGATTGATGATAATAAAACGCAGCTCACTTGAGCGAAATCAGGGTTATCAAACGGAATCAAACGAATAACCGCGTCTGGTCAACCAAGAGCGCCATTATGATCGATAAACTGGAAATGCTGATCGCATTGTCTCGAGAGCAGCATTTCGGGCATGCGGCCACTGCGTGTGGTGTCAGTCAGCCCGCGCTATCTACTGCCATCAAGCAGCTTGAAGGTTCCTTTGGCGTGGAGCTCGTGCAGCGGGGTGCTCGTTTCAGGGGGTTCACCCCTGAGGGCGAGCGGGTCCTGGAGTGGGCGCGTCGCATAGTCGGCGATACCCGAGTTATGTACCAGGAGATTGAAGCGCTGAAGCATGGCCTCTTCGGCCACATCCGCATCGGCGTTATCCCGACAGCGCTTCCCTTGGTGGCGACGCTGACCACGCGCTATCTGGCAGACCACCCAAACGTTAGATTCGCCGTTTTCGCGCAGAGCTCCGATGAAATATTGAGAGGTTTAAGTAATCTAGAGTTAGACGCGGGGCTCACTTATCTCGACAACGAGCCTCTCGGCCATGTGCTTTCCGTGCGCCTGTACCAGGAAGAGTTTCGGCTCCTGGTCTCCTCTGACTCGCCGTTTGGCAAGCTCAAGACGATAACTTGGGCCGAGCTTGGCCGCGTCCCGCTCTGCTTGCTAACGGAGGACATGCAAAACCGTCGAATCATAGATAGGCTGTTGCATAAAGCAAAAGCAGAGGTGATCCCAACGATTGAGACCAACTCACCGACAGTTCTTTACACACATGTCGGCTCTGGAGGCTTGGCAACGATCATGCCGGCCAAGGCCGCGGCTGTGATGCATTTTCCCTCAAAAGTGAGAGAGATCCCTATTATCAATCCAACCGTCAAGTATGCGGTGGGACTTGTAGTCCCCAAGCGGGAGCCCCTGCCACCACCAATCGAGGCGCTGGCAAAGGATGTAAAAAAATTCTTCTCGCAAAAGCGTTGAGCGCCCGCCCCAGCAAGCCCTGTAAGTACAGGTAGAGTTTAGGAGATTGAGGCATCCGTTGAGGGCGTCTGCGATGCAGCGGGCGAAGAATCTTGATCGCATAACCCATATGCGGGATGCCGGGCACTCAACAGCCGATATAAATTTCAGATCAATCAATCAATAATTCTAATGACACGTAGTATTTGAAGGATTGAATGTAGCCCCTGAAAGGAGGCTGATATGTTCCCGAATAATCATGGTCGCTTGATAGGCTTGGCTACGGCAGCCGCTCTCGTTGTTATGGGCGGACTCACTATTCCCGCCAGTACAGACGCGCTTACCGAAGTTAAGGGTCCCGTCGAATTTCATGAGCCCATCCTTGGTGAACTTGGCGATAAGCGCGTTATAGCCTACTACGAAGCGGCCAGAGGCGAGTGCGGTATCAACGTAGTGGTTTGGAATCGGGCCGACGAAACCGGCGATTCGAGGGTCGGTCTTCGGCTCAACTTGAGCCCTCGCCAGATGATCCAAGTCGACACTCCTGACAACAAATCAGTCAATCTCGAATCACTCAGTCTTCAGTGCGGAAATTACGCCGAAGGACTGAGTATCGTTGACACCTCGGAGCCGAAGCTTGTCAATGCTAGCGCATCAGGCCTCTAGTCCGAAGGCTCAAGTATAACTTTCCGCCTCTCTCCTCCAGGGCCTCATTGCGAACAGCATATGAGGCCCCTTCTCTCAGTTGATCCATGTGAAAGAACAGCCCAAGCATCATGTATCTGCCATTCGGTTATGCGCTTTTAGCCGTGATTCTGGCTTTTCCAGCCTCGACGCAGCAGGCTGCATCCGCTGACGGCATGACACCATTCGACCGAGCTGTCGTTACGCCCAAAGGAGAGCTCGTAAGCCCTTACCCGAACTTCAAAAGCGTCGCCAAGGACGGTTATCGCGCTTACATGCGTGCAGGCTGTAACGGCTGTCACGGGGGAGGTGGTGGGGGTGGTATGGCCGCTCCCCTGACCAATCCCGCGTGGATCTACGGTGATGATGACGACACTCTGTTCAGAGTTATTGTGCTCGGCACCGGTAGTCTTAGTCCTGGTCTTACATTCGGAAAGTTCGGTTACCGCAGGAAGAGCTCAGAGGCCATGGTCGGGCCAATGCCGCACTTTGGTGAAATTATCAAAAAAGATGAGGACGTCTGGAAGATCATCGCCTGGATGAGGTCTGTTCATTGTGAGCAGCGTGCAACTGGCTGTTGAACATAGGG
>NZ_JBZMXT010000114.1:0-5229 GCF_058506495.1 Methyloceanibacter sp.
CGAAAAATAGACTGCCTCCTCGATCGTCTCCAAAGCACCGAGGAATAGGTACAGTACGGCCCAGCACCAGACCTCTAGGATGGTGGCCAGGAAAAGCCACAACACAAAGACGCATAGCCGGAGGGTTGACCAGAGAAGCCCTGGCTCGTTGTGTCGGTCTACGTAGTCCCCCATTTTCTCCACGCCTACCATTGTGAACACACCTTGGATCAGCGTAGTCAGGAAAATCATGGCACTGCCGATGATGATCTCTGGAAGCATGAATTATGTCTTCTGTGGCGCTGGGTCTTCGGGCAACGTCTTATCGTGCGGCGGAGCTGGGCTGTCGGTTTTTCTTCCCTTCGCCGCTTCACGCAGGCGTTGGAACATCACGTAAAGGAACGGAATGAACGTCACGCCAACGATCGAAGCGACGAGCATGCCGCCGAAGACGGTGACACCGACGGACACGCGGGACGCAGCGCCCGCACCCGTCGCCAGCACCAAAGGAAGCACGCCCAAAATGAAGGACAATGCTGTCATCATGACAGCACGGAACCGCAAAGACGCTGCGTCCTCTGCCGCCTGAATAATCGACTCGCCAGCCTCGCGTTTCTCTTTCGCAAACTCGACGATGAGAATCGCATTCTTTGCGGCGAGACCAACGAGCAGCACGAGTCCCACCTGCCCATAGGTGTTCAGCGGAATTCCAGCGAGCCGTAGCCCGAGAAGTGCGCCAAGGACAGCAAAGACCACGGAGAGCATGACCGACATGGGGATCGTCCAACTCTCATACTGGGCGACCAAGAACAGGTACGCAAATATGATCGAGAACAGGAACACGGCGTTGCCAGCCGCGCCGGCCTTGACCTCTTCATACGACATGCCGGTCCACTGATAGGTGAAGCCGTCGGGCAGGTTCGTCTCAGCCAAGGCCTCCATTGCTTGGAGCGCTTGACCTGAACTATATCCCGGCGCCGGATTGCCGTTGATCGTCGCCGAATTGAACATGTTGTAGCGCTGTATGGTTTCCGGGCCGAGCACAGACTCCAACGTAATCAGCGTTCGCACAGGGACCATGTCATCGTTCGACGAACGTACGTACAGATTCCCAATGTCGCCCGGCGCCGCGCGCTTGTCGGCCTCGGCCTGAATGTAAACCTTGTAGACTCGACCAAACTTGTTGAAGTCATTGACGTAGTAGTAGCCGATGTTGGCATTGAGCACCGTGAAGAGGTCTTCGGCGCTTATGCCCTTCGTCTCCGCCAGTTTTCGATTCACATCGACAAAGATCTGGGGTGAATTGGCGGTGAACGAACTGAATACGCCGGTGAGCGTTGGGTCGCCGTTGGCTGTGTAAATGAACCCGTTGAGCACCGACGACAAATCCTGCACTGGTCGATTTTCTGTATCCTGCAGCACGAATTCGAAACCGCCGGTGGTGCCAAGGCCGGGAATCGCTGGAGGAACAAATGGAATGATCGCGGCTTGGGGGATCGCGGCCAACTTGGGTGCGAGCGACTGCATAATACCACGAAGGCTAAGTTCCTCTGTCGTGCGTTCGTCCCAGGGGTCGAGGACCGCAATGAGAAATGCCGAGTTCGGCATCACGGTGCTTTGCAGGATCGAATATCCGCCAACGGAGATGATGTTCGCCACGCCAGGTGTCTCTTCGAGAATTTTCTCGACTTCTGCAATCACTCGGCTAGTTCGAGGCAGCGCAGCGCCGTCCGGCAGGGTCAGGTTGATGTAGATCGTGCCTGTGTCTTCTTGTGGAATAAAACCGGTCGCCGTTGTTGTTCCAAGATAGGCGGTTGCGCCTATCATGCCTGCAACAAGCATTAAGCCGATGACGGTTCGCCGTATCAGCCGGCGGACAATGCCATTATAGCCGCTTCGGGTCTTCTCGAGCCCCTTCTCGAACCATGCGAGCGGTCCGCGCTCGACTTTCTTCGGTGGACGCAGAAGCGTTGCACAAAGGGCAGGGCTCAATGTCAGCGCATTGATTGAGGATAGTGTGACGGCGATCGAAATCGTCGCAGCGAACTGAACAAAGAGTCGGCCCGTAATGCCCGGCGTAAAGGCCGTCGGCACAAATACGGCAAGCAAAACCAACGTCGTGGCAATGACCGGTGCCGTCACCTCAGTCATTGCCTTCTTGGTTGCGTCCCTCGGATTAAGTCCGTCGGCCATGTGCCGCTGAACGTTTTCCACCACAACGATGGCATCATCGACGACGACACCGATCGCGAGCACCAAACCGAACAGGCTGATCGTGTTAATCGTGAAGCCCAATGCCAATAGAGCGGCAAGCGTGCCAATAAGCGAAACGGGAATGGCGATGGCAGGAATGAGCGTGGAACGCCAATCCTGCAAGAAAACGAACACGACGAAGATGACCAGGCCGAGGGCTTGGAACAGCGTAATCACGACTTCCTTAATCGACGTCTTCACATACAGGGTCGTGTCATAGGTGACCTGGTACTCGACGTCGTCCGGAAACCGTTGTGCCATGACCTCCATCTGGGCGCGGATCTGATCGGCGACGTTCAGAGCGTTTGCGTCCGATAACTGATAAACCGCCAGCAGTGCGGCGGGCTTCCCGTTGAGTTGGCCAAACCACCCATAGTTCGCCGCCCCGAGCTCCACACGCGCGACATCTTTAAGCGTCACCACTGTGCCATCCGCCCTCGCGACGAGGATGACGTTCTCAAACTCGGTCACGGACTCAAGCCGGCCTTGGGCCGTCAGTGTGTATTGGAACTGCTGATCTTGCGCGATCGGCTCGGCGCCAATGGACCCGGGGGCGGCTTGGATATTCTGATTGCGGATGGCGCTAATGACATCCGTCGCCGTCAAGCCAAGACTGGTCATCCGATCGGGTTGGAGCCAAACCCGCATACTGTAATCGCGGGCGCCGAGGTTGGTGACCTGCGCCACACCCGGAGTACGGGCTAGGGTGTCTTGAAGATTTATGCTCGCATAATTCGAGAGGAAGATACTGTCATAGGTTTCGTTGGGCGAAAATAGAGACACAACCATCAACATTGTTGTTGAGGTCTTCTCCGTTGTGACGCCTTGACGCTGAACTTCCTCGGGCAGTTGCGGCATCGCCTGGGCGACGCGGTTTTGCACATTGACCTGATTGATGTCGGAGTCCGTGCCGATCTCGAAGGTGACAGTGAGCGTGTAACTACCGTCGTTGGCACTCTGCGACGACATGTAAGACATGCCTTCAACGCCGTTAACCTGCGCCTCGATGACAGCGGCAACAGACTCGGCGACGACGACCGCATTCGCGCCGGGATAGGTCGCCTTGACCTGAACCTGAGGCGGCGAAATCTCTGGGAATTCGGCAATCGGCAGCACTGCCATCGCCAAGAGACCGACAAGCGTCGTCACAATCGCGATAACGAACGCGAACTTCGGGCGATCTATGAAGAAGCTGCTTATCACGGGCTACTGCTTCGCCTCCGCTTTGGCGTCCGCGCCGTCTGCCTGGCTGGCTTTGTCATCTTCCAAGCTTGGCTCCTCTTTGTTGGAGGACATGGAAGATGCGTCCGTCTTGGCATCCCGGTCTGTTTCTTGGGCGGACTTCTTACCGTCAGATTCTGCGTCCTCGGTCACCCCTTTATCGTCAGACGGCGGTGTATCGTCCGCAGCGCCGCCATTTCCAAGGCTGGGTGACCCATCGATATTCTCCGCCGTCCCCGATGGGTCCTTGTAGGTCACACTAACCTCTGCGCCTGGCCGCACCTTTTGGATACCTTCGACCACGATGGTTTGGCCTGGAACCAAACCCTCCGTGACGACGATACCTGTGCCGATACGCTGACCGGTCTTGATCGCGCGTGAGCTCACACGGTTGTCGCTATCGACAACAAGGACAAACGGGCCGGATTGATTCTGTTGGACAGCAGACTGAGGAATAACGACACGCTTTTCCGGCTTCGCCTCTGTCAGCAACACCGTCACATATTGACCAGGCAAAAGGAGCTGATCGGGGTTCGGGAACTTCAGTCGTATGGCAATGGTGCCTGTGGTCGGGTCGACCTCGTTATTGACGACGAAGACCTCTCCCTCATGGGCATAGAGTCTTCCATTGGCCAGTCGAATTCGAGGTGTGAAGTCTCTGGCTGTTCCAGCTTCTCTGGCCTCCATGTAGTCGAGGTACGCCCGCTCCCCGATGGAAAAGTCCACCTCAATAGGGTCCAACGCGACTACGGATACGAGCACGCCACTTTCGGGGCTGATGATGTTGCCCACATCGACCGCAGAGATGCCGGCGCGGCCATCAAGCGGCGAAGTGATGGTGGCGTAGCTCAGATTGAGCTTCGCATTGGCGACATCGGACTTGCCAGCCGCAACTTCGGCGTCGGCCTGCCTTGCCTGCGATAAAGCAATATCGTACTGCGCCTCGCTAACGCCGGGGCTATTTTTGTCGACCAATTCTTGGTAGCGCGAGAGCGTGAGGTTTTTTTCCTCGGAGTCGGCTTCCGCTTTGGCCAATGTCGCGTTGGCGCCGAGGAGGTTGGCTTCGAACTCCGCGGGGTCAATCTTGAAGAGAACGGCCCCCTCTTTCACGGCTTGACCTTCTACGAAGGGGCGTTCCAAGAGGGTTCCCTTGACCCGCGCTTCGATGTCGACGCTTTGAGACGAGCGGGTCTGACCGACATACGTAATTTCGTTGCTGACGTCCTTGTCCGTCACCACCTCGGCCACGACCCCGGGAAGCGGTTTTTCCGCATCGGCGCCTGCATCCTTGCCGTCGGAACAAGCGCTCGCAAACAGCGGCAGCATAAGTGCCACCACCAACTTGCGCGCCCGCCCAACACAACCCCAATATCCCATTCGACCCCTCTTGCGCAGATGCCCAACCTGAACGCTGCGATGCTACCTCACCCCGATCGGGAGGCAAAACGGCAGCTTCCCCATCCTACTCTTGCCGCGAACCCGCGATACACCGGGGACTTGCATAAGGCCAGTAATCGGCGGACATTCGTCTCAACCGCCTGCACCTCGCAGGTCTGATCCAGCGAGAGTCATTCCACCAAAATCTATCACTAGGGAGATAGACCTTATGATGTCCGACCGCCGGATTAATCCCCTCTCACCGTTCCTGGCGATTGCCGGCGCGCTCGGCGTGCTGATCTCGTCCCCAGGCCTGGCTCGGGACGGCGTCACCAGTTGCTTGATTGCCGAGGCTGAAACTGAGGCGGGCAAAGTCTGGCGGCACAAACTCGAGGTGCA
>NZ_JBZMXT010000115.1:0-5195 GCF_058506495.1 Methyloceanibacter sp.
GCCGCCAGCGGTGCGCGTAGCCCCCTGATCAGAAGGAACGCGATGGCGAGCGTGATGAGAACCGCCAGCGCTGCGTGAATCGCACTGATCCTCTCCAGCCGGGTCAGGAGCTGCGTAGCGTTGGCATCGATCCTGAGCACTTCAGCCGTTTCGTCGGCCACCGCAACTTCGATCAATTCGTTGAGCTTTCTATCGAGTCCGCCTCTGAGAAGATCGACCAGGTTTTGCCAGGCGATGTCTGGGCGCCCCCGGCTTCTCAGCTGATCGACCTCGGATAGCTGGTCCAGAATGCGCTGATACTCATTGCGGATGGCCTCGAGCCGAGTGACTTCCGCCCGTTCAGCCCTGCCTTCCTCGTTGCCCACGATGGCGAGTTCCTGGCGTGAGAGCTCCTCAAGGGCCGACAGGTCGGACTCGATGACTTTCTTAAGATGGGCCTCGCCTAGAGGCCGGTCGGACAGTCCAGTGAGCAGTGTATCCGTCCAGGCTTTGAACAATTGCTGGCTGTGACGCGAGAGCTGAAGCTGCCGCTCCAGCTGCTCGTGGGCGACGCGAGACCGGATCAGATAGCTATGGGATTCGGCGACACCCCAATATGAGAACGCCGCCGCCGATAATGACATGGCGAGCAACAGGCAGGCGGCGATCAGAAGCTTTGTGCGGTATCGCATGGGATGCAGAACGCTTTTGGGCTGCCGCGTCGAAACGCGTCCGGGCGCAATTCGAACGACCCGCGGTCCATGTCCCGGCTGAAGGACGCGGTAGGACTATCTATACTGCATTTTGACGCGATAAACGGGTGTTCCAGCGGCATACGGGCCTGCCGGTTCCTTAGTTTGCTCCAAGGTAGGCGTTCCTGCGGTCGTGAAATCTGCGGCAGGGACGGTGTACGAGACATTGCAAACCGACTTATAGTTACAAGAGGTTTGGCAAAACGGTGGATCAACCGCCGGGGCCGTTGGCCAGGGAGAAGGTGGTGTTTTCAGCCGGACGAGATGCGGCTTCCGTCCGTGGCTCGGCGTTCGTCGTCGCGGTCCTGGCAGGCTTGATCCCTTCGATCGTGGGTCTTACCGGCACCAGCGCCCATGCCGAATTTGAGATCCCTGAAGTCGATGCCGAAAAGGGCGCTTTCGAGGCTGAGTATCGCGGCGCCTCTCATTGGGGACTTCCGCCGAGGGAAGAGGACGATGAGAGTGATCTGCTGCGCCAGAGTCACGAGCTCGAGCTTCAGTACGGCTTGACGGACTGGTGGATGCTACGTTTGACTCCCAATTTCGAGGAGCCAGATGGCGGTTCGTTCCAATTTACCTCCGTGGGTGTTGAGACGCAGTTTGTGTTTATCCCGCGTCACGGCGGCGAATTCGGCGCGGCACTCATGCTGGGTTACGGCCCTTACTCGCAATCACTTAACGAAGACGCCCCCGACGAGTTTGAGTTCGGCCCGGTGGTGGAATACGCGCCTGGGCCGTGGCTGCTCAGCCTCAACCCAAGACTTGCGACAGACGTCGGGGAGGACGCGGATCGCGACGGCTGGGGATTCGAGTACGCGGCGCAGTTGCGGTATCAGTTTGGCCCGCGCTTGGGCGCTGCGGTACTGGGCTTCGGCGAGATTGAAGAGCTCGCGCAGTCGGGCCCGTTCAATGAGCAAATTCATGTTCTTGGACCCAGCCTCTACGTGTTTTCCGACCCCGAGGGCGAGAGGGAATGGCTCTTCGGCGCGGGGATGCTCTTTGGCTTGACGGATGCATCGGCTAACTCCGCCGTGCGCATAACGCTTGCTGTTGAGTACTGACGATGTTACGCGCCGGCCTCCTCATCGTCCTCTTAGTGTTTGCGTTGATTTCCCCGCAGGCGGCTTTTGCTGAATTCGAGATTCAAGAATCCACCATCGATGAAGGTGAGACCCAGCTTCAATATCGTGGCGCCTGGCACCGCGGCCTGCCGGCTGGCGGCGAAATTGAAGGTATCGACCTATCACCCGATCCCGGGGACGCCCCGCTCAAGCAGAGCCAAGACTTCGAAATTCAATACAGTCCAACAACATTTTGGTTGGTGGCGTTGACGCATGTGTTTGACGAGCCGGCCGGCGAGCACTTCCGGCTTAATTCTATCGAGTTTGAAACGCAGTTCGAACTTGTCACACGCGAAGGGGACGGGCTTGGACTGGCGGTTCAAGGAGGTACGGAGCAACCCGTCTTCGAGGTGCGTGAGGAAGCGGATCCCGAACTCAACATCGGACCGATTGTCGAGCTCTCCGAATCGAACTACACGCTCGTGCTCAATCCGCTGTTCTTCCGTGAGATCGGCGACAAAAACGATCAAGAGGGTTTTGGTTTCGAGTATGGCTGGCAGGCGCGCAAAGAGCTGTTCGGCGAGCGCCTCTGGCTAGCGGTCGAGATGTTCGGTGAGATTGAGGACATGTCCAACGCAGGGCCGTTTGACCTGCAGCAGCACAGCATTGGGCCTGCCGTCTACTATACGTTCGGCAAGGAAGACGATTTCGACGACGAACTCTACGATGTCGACAGAAAGAGCAAAGAGTTGACTCTGAGTGTCGGCGCGCAGTTCGGCCTCACCAAAGCGACCTCGGATGTCGCGCTGAAGATCTTTATTGGGTACGAGTTCGACTGAGCCGCCGACGGCAGTCCATCAGCGAAGCGTAAACCGAAACGGGACCGAGACGGTGACGGTTTCCTGCCCGACCTCTATCGGAATCGACGGAAAAGGCGCAGCTTTCTCGATTGAAGCCAGTGCTGCTTTGTCGAGAGCCTTTGACCCCGAACTCTTGACGACTTCGTTTCTCACCAATTCGCCATTGGACTTGACGGTAAGGCGGACCACGGTCGTGCCAACGCGTTTGGTGCGTGGGTTCACCTTGGACCCTTCCAGGTGCGTCCGAAGCTTGCCGAGATACTCCCTATGCGCCGTGACGTCGCCACCCCTCAGTACCTCGCCTGAGCTCGCGCGCATGGCGATGACGGTCTGCTGCGCGACTGCCGCAATCTGCTGAGGAAGCGGCTGCTCTTGCAGATCCTGCTCGGGTTCGTCAACCAGTTCCTCGACAGGCTCGACGAGTTCGTTTTCGGGGCCGGTCTCGGAAGCGAGCACCATGTCCTCGACCGGCTCGACCTCGGGAACCTCTTCAACCGGCAATTCTTGTTGCTCTTCGATCGCCTCTACCTGTTCAAGGTGCTGGGCCACCGAACTCATCATGGGCGGGGCTTCCACGGCCTCGACGGAGACAGCATCCTCGCCGAGCTTGGCGAGCCCCTCAATCGCGATGCCCTGCTCGACGACCATGATGTCGCTACCGGAGCCTTCCTCCAGCGCAGCCCCGTCAGATATCGGTATGAACAGTGCGAACGCAAGGAGGCCGTGAGCGGCGATTGAGGCTAACCATGCAAGGACACTGAGCGCCATAAGCAATCACCAGGGGGGCCTATTCGCCGGCCTTGGGCTGAGACAGCAAGGACACGCGCGAATAGCCGCTCTTGCCGACCCGGCCGAGGATCTCCATCACCTCGCCGTAAGAGCGGTTCTTGTCACCGCGCACATACACCACTGTGTCGCCTTCAGCCTGTCGAAGGGCTATGAGCCGCGGGACAAGCGTATCGACGGTTACTTGATCCTCGCGGATAAAGATCGATCCGTCAGGGGCGAGAGAGACAATCATTGGTTTCTTGGGCTGACTGACTTTGGCCGCAGATGTGCTTGGGAGTTCGACAGGAACGCCGGCGACCAGCAACGGCGCCGTGATCATGAAAATGATGAGGAGCACCAGCATCACGTCTACCATTGGCGTGATATTGATCTCCGAAATCGGGCGGTAGCCTTCTTCGTCGCCGGCCCCGCCGCTACTGCCAACGGACATGCCCATTACGACGGCTTCCCAGCGCGAAGCGGTTCCACGTTACTGCCGCGCATGCGCTTCGCCTGCTGCTCAACTTGGGCGTCATCCGTAGCGAGGTCTCGAGCAATATCGATGATGGCATCATTGCCGCGTGCATAAGCGCGTCCCAACGCGACCGAAATCTGGTTGTATGCGACCACAGCAGGAATTGCCGCGGCCAAACCGATTGCCGTAACGATCAGCGCTTCAGCGATACCAGGGGCCACCACAGCGAGACTCGTGTCTTTTTCCTGAGCGATGGCGGTGAAGCTGTTGACGATGCCCCAAACTGTTCCGAACAACCCGATGAACGGCGCAGCAGATCCCGTCGTCGCCAGAAACGGCAGGCCGCCCTCGATCTTCTGAATCTGCGCCTTGAACGTATGCCGCATAGCGTTCTCTACGCGAAAGCGGCGTTCGGTCGGGCTGTCGTCTTGGTCAGCCTCAAGTTCAGCCTCGCCAGCCGAAAGCACGGCGCCCGTAAGTCCGCCCCGCCCGCTGCTCGATCGAGCGTTTGCGAGGCGTCGTACGCTGGCCTTTAGCCAAGAGATCCGCACGATCTTTTCGAATGTGATTGCCCAGCACGCCACGGAAGCCAGGACGAGAAGCACGATCACGCCCTTGACCACCGGGTCTGCCTGCATCAGCAGTCCCCAGACGGAGTAGTCATGACCTCCGGCGACTACGGCCAATTCCTGTTCTACTGCCACGGTCTAGATCCTTACTTACTGAGTTCGGCGTCAGTCCTGCTCGACAGGGAGAGGACGTCCAGGCAATCGGAGATTTCTTCCGAACCGACTTGGCACTTCGCAACTTCGTTAATCAGAATGCTGCCGACGTCGTCGCAATCTGTATCCGACAGGTCGTATCGCTTCACAGACTTCTTGTTGGCCTTTAGCGGGGCGATATCGACGGTAAAGCTTTGGCTGACAATGCCGTCCCGGCGAAAGATGTAAAAATCCAATTGCAGTTTGTCGTAGGCGCGGTCGCTCTTGTTATCGAATAAGAAGAAGACCCTGCAATCTGAGTCTTTCGGCTCGAGCTTATTGAGCTCCATCGAAAGCTTGCTTGCCTCCGCCTCTTCGGCCACCGAGAAGGCGGGCCCGACGAGCAAGGCAGCCCCTACAGCGATAGCAGCCGCCGCGCCTCGCCCGATACACCTGGCCCTGCGCCAGCGTTGATTTACGTTCAGCAGCACCAATACCTCCCAAACCAAGTCTTTTGTGTTCGCCAGGCCGCGGTCGCCTGAAGGCCCCACAGCTGGCGTAAGCCGCTCCCGTTGACGCTCTCCGATCCTGGTTGAAGG
>NZ_JBZMXT010000116.1:0-5078 GCF_058506495.1 Methyloceanibacter sp.
GCCATCATGGTTCCACCAGATTCGCCCATCAAGACCTTGGCCGACCTAAAGGGCAAAACGCTGGGCGTTGCCGGCGGGCCCTTGGACAAGAGCTGGCTGCTGATCGTTGCCTACGCGCTTCGTACAGCGAATATCGATCTTCGAACGGAAACCACGCAGGAGTTTGGCGCACCGCCTCTGCTGGCCGCACGTGCTAAGCAAGGTGAGATCGATGCAGTGCTGAACTATTGGCCTTACGCCGCACGCCTTGAAGCCGTCGGTTTTACGCAGCTCATCGGACTTGAGGACGTCGTTCGCGAGCTGGGGGCGAAGGGTGAAGTCGCAATGCTGGGCTACGCGTTCAATGCGGACTGGGCGGAGCAAAACCCGTCGGCGATTGATGGTTTCGTTCGAGCCGCGGAAAAGGCCAACGAACTGCTGGCAACCTCAGATGCCGAATGGGAACGCTTAAAACCAGTGATGAGTGCGAACGATCCAAACTTTGACGAGGCGACGTTCGATGCGTTGCGCCGCCGTTTCCGTGAGGGAATTCCGGAGCGCCGTCTTACATTCGAAGAGGCCGATGCAAAGGTTCTGTTTCAGTTCTTAAGGGAGCTGGGGGGAACCAAGCTTGTGGGGCCTGGCACGGAGCTCGCCCCAGGAACCTTCTGGCACGGGACTACGCAGTGACCACGGCCGAAGCACAACCGGAAATACGCCCTAGGTCCTCGTGGTACATGCGCGGTCCGTGGATTTCGATCGTATCCATTGTCATGTTTCTACTGGTCTGGTTCGTTTCGGCGCACTTCGCCCAGAGCAGGCTGCTGCCAGGACCGGGCGAGGTGCTGAACTATGTCGTGGAGGAATCGATTCACGGCGACCTGATATTTCAGCTTGGGATTACGCTCTGGCGCGTTGTCGCGGCATTCGTGGTCGCCATGGTTGTTGGCAGCGCTATTGGGCTGCTGATGGGTGAGTTGCCGGCTGTAAACAGAGTGCTGGACCCCTGGCTTATTGTGCTCCTCAACGTGCCCGCGCTGGTCATCATTATTCTTGCCTATGTGTGGTTTGGCCTGAACGAGTGGGCGGCGATCGGAGCGGTCGCGTTGAATAAGATTCCGAACGTCATTGTGACGCTTCGCGAAGGTGCACGGGCGCTGGACCCAGGTCTCGATGAAATGGCGCGGGCTTATCGCATGACGCCTTGGAGCAAGTTTCGCAACGTCACCATGCCGCAGCTTCAGCCCTACTTCGCTACCGCGTCTCGTACAGGGCTCTCCCTGATTTGGAAGATTGTCCTTGTAGTCGAACTACTGGGACGCCCCAATGGCGTCGGCTTCGAACTGCACCTGAATTTTCAACTCTTCAACGTGACGGCCATTCTCGGCTATACGCTGGCCTTCGTCGCTGTCATGCTCGCCATCGAATATCTACTGGTACAGCCCTTTGAAAGATACACGACACGCTGGCGAAACAAGCCAGTTTAAGATCCGCATAGAGGAAAAGACCCATGTGGGGGCTGACGGGACACGGCTGACGGCGATCCGCAATCTGTCGCTCGACTTAGAACCCGAAAGCATGACCGTGTTGATGGGGCCCTCGGGCTGCGGCAAGACCACCTTGCTGCGCGCGGTGGCCGGTCTCGACGACGACTATACCGGCGAGATCGATATGCCGCCTCACGCGCGCTTGGGCTTCATGTTCCAGGAGCCGCGTCTCCTGCCATGGCGCACGGTTCGTCAGAATATTGAGCTTGTCGCGGCGCCGGACTTCACCGCTGAGGCTCTCGACTCGCTGGCCGAGGCCGTTGGGGTCGCCGAGATGTTGCCCCGCTATCCGCAGGAGCTCTCATTAGGCTTGGCGCGCCGCGCCGCTTTGGCCAGGGCCTTCTCAACCGAGCCAGACTTGTTGTTGCTGGACGAGCCATTCGTCTCACTCGACGAACGGACAGCAGACCGTCTCCGGCGGCTGTTACTCGACGTTTGGTCCGCCCGGCCTACGACTGCAGTTATGGTGACGCACAATCCTCGCGAAGCCCTTCAACTCGCTGACAAGCTCGTTGTAATGGCGCCGCGCCCGACCCATGTGCTCGCGGTCGAGAGTATCGACGTGCCGCAAGCCGAACGCGATGCCGCGATGATCGAGGCTCTGCACACAGATCTTTCGAAGCGCTTCCCGGCAAACTTCGCTGGCATGTAGACCGTTCACGCGATCTTGGGTTATCCGCCAGCGGGCGCCATCGCCTTGCGCTGCTGAATACCTCGCGACGGATCATAGGCCCATACAGAAAGACCGAGGAACACGATCGTGCAAACGGCCACGACGGCAAGCGCCTCCCAGTTCATCTTCTGATAGAACGAGAACCGGATGAGCTCTACCGCCCAGGTGAACGGGTTGTAGAAGCAGATCTCGTAAAGGATCCAGCTACCCTCGCGCATCTTCCAGAGCGGATACAAAGCCGATGATGCGAAAAACATCGGAAAGATCACGAAGTTCATGATCCCGGCGAAGTTCTCGAGCTGCTTGATCGTCGAGGAGAGCAACATGCCGAGCGCCCCGAACATCATGCCTGTCAAGATGAGCGCGGGTAGCGCCAACAGGTAGCCCCACGCGGGCAGCTCTACGCCGCAGAGCCAAGCCACAGCCAAGAAGGTGTAGACTTGAAACAATGACACCAGGACGCCCGCGAACAACCGCGATATGAGCAGGAACCAGCGCGGCAACGGTGTGGTCAAGAGCACGCGCATCGAGCCCATTTCGCGGTCATAAACCATCGACAACGAACTCTGCATGCCGTTGAAGAGTTGGATCATCGCAAGCAGGCCCGGCGTGATGTACACGTCGTACGTGATGTAGGTCTCGTAGGGCGGGATTATCGACACACCGAGGGCGGCCCGAAAGCCTGCGGCAAAGATGATCAGCCAGATCAGGGGCCGAACAAGCGCGGCCAAAAATCTCTCTCTCTGCTGCAGAAAGCGCAGGAGTTCGCGCCAGACGATCCCGCGAAAAGCCCGGGCATAGTGCGTAAACGTCATGCGGCGACCTCCTCAACGCGGTCGCCAGTAAGGCGCCGGAAGGCCTCGGCCAAATTGTCTGAACCTGTCTCTTTTTCGATACCAGCCACGTCGCCCTGCGCCACGACGCGTCCTTTGTTGATAACGACGAGCGCATCGTTAGCCTCTACCTCGTCGAACAAGTGGGTGGCCCAAAGGACACCGATGTTCTCCGACGCCGCTAGGCTATGAATGTGACGAACGATAGCGTCACGCGTAGGGTCATCGAGCCCGATGGTGGGCTCATCCAGTAAAAGCAGTTTCGGGCTATGCAGGAGCGCCCGTGCAATCTCCACGCGTCGTCGGTGGCCGCCGTTGAGCGCGCGTACCTTCTCGCTCATACGTTCGGTCATATTGAGCGAGTCCAAGGCCTTCTCCATGCGCGCGTCGGCCTCCTGCCGGTCCAAACCACGCAGAGAGGCGAAGTAGCGGAGGTTCTGCCGCACCGACAAATCGAGATCGAGTGTCGGCTGCTGGAAGACTACGCCAAGGGGCCCTAACACCTTAAAGCCCCAATCGGCAGCTGCGCGGCCATCGATCTCGATCCGTCCCTCCGGCGCATCGAATAGTCGGGTGATCAGAGAAAAAATCGTCGTCTTGCCAGCGCCGTTCGGCCCGAGCAGCGCAGTTACTCGTCCGGGATAGACGTCGAAGGTGACGTCGTCCAGAGCCCGCTTGTCCCCATACCAGTAAGAGACATTCTGGACCGACAGGACCGGCTGTTTAGACCCCGCGGAGCCAGTTGCAGAATCTTTCATTGTCCTCCCTTGGAACTTGTGCGGTTCCTTTCCGAGCTCACACGAGCCCTATTGGCGTAAGTGAGGAATAGCGTCTGACCTCCGCTTTCACAAGCATCCTAAGCGATCCGAGACGTTGAGGCCTCGCCGACGCATTGCTTGCGGTGATTTGGGCTGGGCAAAAAAGAAGCCGCCCCGAGGGGCGGCTTCCGTAAACGTCTGTCTGGAGTGGTGGCCTAGAAGAAGATGATCCCACCAACCTGGAACAGGTTGTTGTCGTCGAAGCCCTGCGTACGACGCTCAAGCGTGTTCAGGTCCTGGATATTCAGTTCCGTCACACCCAGCTTCTGCCAGCGAGCGTAAACATGCATCGCAGCAGCGTCGATTTCCTGCACGGCACCCACGCCCCAGCGCTCAATCTCGGAACCGGTGACCGCACAAGCCCCCGTCGGGCAGTTCGGCAGAATGCTCGCAAAGCCAGCAGCATTCGCTAGGCCATAGAAGTCGTTGTACTGATAGTACTCACCGTAAATGGTCAAGGCACCAAGCTGGGTCAGGTCCGATGCCTTCCAGAAAGGCTTCACGCCCCAGCTATCCGTATCGGGAAGAACGTTGCCAGGAGCATTGTTCGAAAGGCAGTTATTACCAGGGCAGAGGGCGTTATTGGCGTTGCCAACGATCTCCCAGTTACCAGTGGCGTAAACACCCAGACCCGTTGGCACGTGCATGAAAGTACCACCAACCTGGTGAATATCCTGCTCACCGCCGTTCAGCGGGCTCGACTCCAACCATGTGTAGGCATAGGCAGCCGAAACGCGGAAATTACCCCAGTCTTCATTATAGATGGCAGCGAAATCCCAGAACTTGGAATCCGTATCAGCCGGATGCGGGAGTAGCCCACCACCGGAATTACCCCGATAAGAGTCCGTATCCAGGATGGCATTTACCAAACCTGCCGTACCGTAAGACGTCTCGAACCGGAAGCCGTTCCAAGTCGGCGAGTCATAGCGAACCGCTGGCTGTGCCACGCCGAAGCAATCGGCGCCAGGTGCATTACCGGCGCTGCAGAGCAGAAGTTGGTTGAACGACCCCGCGTTAGCGTTGGTACCGGAAGGCCGCATAAAGAAACCACCGCCCTCAAAGACCACCGCGTTCGACTCGATGACCGTCCCAGAAATGTCAGCCAAAACAGCCGGGTTGTCCGAAGCAGGGCTCAGATGACCCCAGTTCAGCGTGCCGTAGTCATCGCTTTTCAGGTAAATGTATGAGTAAAGCGTGTTGATGGCGCCGTAATCGGTACCATACAAGC
>NZ_JBZMXT010000117.1:0-5074 GCF_058506495.1 Methyloceanibacter sp.
CTTGAGTTTAACCGGATTGGCGCGTCCGAATGCGACGTCATGTTCAACCTGGTTCCTGAGGTGACCTCAGCCGACGCTAAAGTGTTCTGGTCGAATGGCAGCTTCACCAACGTTCTCGACTACGATGCCAAGCACATGGCATTGCGTCGGATCGAGATGCCGCCGAATTTCTTCACGGGCAACTACAGCATCGCGGAGTACGGTGCTTTACCTGACAACTTCATGCTCGGCGTGTCGACCCCATGCAGTGACATCCTGTATCGCCGCCAAATGCGATCTCGCCTCGCTATGCCCGTCGCGCTGGCGGGCAATCCGCCGCTCGCGTTCGCCAGTGCATCGTTTCAGGAAGAGGACCAAGCGCATCATCCACCGGGTTTCTATCTTTTTCTCCATCGGATCCTACTCAACGACGTTTTCAGCATCGGCTTCCTAAGGATCACAGAAGCCCTCATTTTTGCTTTGACCTACATAACTCTTTACCGCGTTGGAATTGATCCTGTCCTTGGTGCGTTGATCTCTTTGATTTTGGCCGAGGCGGGGCTTGTTGGGCTCACAGTTCTGCTCAAGAGATGTGTTGTTGGTAAAGAATGGGGCAGTAATCACACGACACCATTCTGGTCGACTCGTCACTTTACATATTTCTTTGTCCAAGACTGTTTCTTTAACTGGTGTAGAGGGACATTGGGGCTGCTGCGGGGGACCATCCTTGCGAACGGCATTTTGCGGAAATTGGGGTGTCAGATCGGACCTCGGACGATCGTGACGGACCCGATGCAATGCTCTGATTGGAATGCTGTGCGCGTGGGGAGCGACTGCATTCTGGATGGTATTTTGCAGTTGCACACCTTCGAGAACATGCTGTTGCAAGTGAAAGAGACACGCATTGGGAATGGCGCTACGATTGCGACTGGCGCCACAGTTATGAAAGGCGCAATTTTGGATCGCGATGTCACGCTAAGGCCGCTGTCAATGGTGCTGAAGGAAATGCATATTCCCGCAGGGGTTCATGAAGGCAGTCCGGCCGAGAAGCTCCAGACATGAGATGACCGAAAAAGTCCCGAAAAAAAGTGATGCTCTGAGGAACGAGAGCATCAGCTACTTTCTCGAATCCTCAGTGCGGGATCTGACACCAACTGACGCGCACCGTGACATTTCAGTTCTCTTCATGCCTGCTCAGCATGATGGCCCCCCAGCAGACTTTTTTGGTTCGATACTCTCCTTGAGCGAATTGTCCCGGGCAGAACGCTTCAAGGGAATTGACCACAAAATAAGCTTCCTGCAGAGGCGTGCGTTCCGCCGCTTCTGCGGTGTAATTGCTCTCGGCGATGCCCGCCCGCTTTCCCAGGTCGATTTCGCGACGACGAGGGAAGGGCGGCCCTACCTCTCTGAGTTGCCCCGCGCGTGGTTCAGTTTTTCTGCGTGTCGTCACGGATATTTGGCGGCTTGGTCGTACAGCAGCGCAGTCGGTGCAGACATCGAAAGCCTTGACCAAGCTGCCTCACCGGTCGAGATGGCAAGCTACCACTTTGCCCCAAATGAGTCGGATACGGTTTGCATGGCTGAAGTCGACGAGCGCCAAAAACTTTTTCTACGACTTTGGACGTTGAAGGAGGCGGGCCTGAAATCAATTGGAGAAGGGATATCTTATGGTTTGGACGCGTTCCAGTTCGAAACAAAGCCTAGGGTGCGTGCCTCCTTCGCGCCCGCAGCGTATGGCGGCTCGAATAATTTCAATGCGAGATTGTTGGAGATAGCCGGTTGTTGCGCAGCGTTGGTGATCCGCAATCGGCTGCCAAGTCGACAGCAACAATCACAAGCTTATGCCAACAGCACTTCTGGCTGACCGATACGAGATCATCATTGGTTCAACCCGCTTGATTGGTTTCATGCCACATCGATCGCAGAATACACACGATCCGATGTGTTTTCAGATTGAGACATTGTTGTCTTGTTGTGAGAGAATTTCGAGCGCGCGGGTGATGAGCGGATCTTCGCCAGCGTCAAGATCAGCCTTGGTATTGAGCAGTTCTATATCCGCAGGTACGCCCTTGCTTTCATAACAAACCATATCGGCCGACAGGTACTCCTGATACGAAAGGCTGTAATCCCATCCGTTGGGTAGCGTCTTCTCCAATTGATACGAGAAGATGCCATTCGTATGTTCGCCCAGGATTGTTACATGTGGCAGCTCTCTGAGTGCCAGCGCAAAGCACTCCGCGCCGCTAAAGACGGCATCGCACGTAAGGAGAATAATAGGACGGGTGAATTGCACACCGCCTTTCGGTGAAATATGCCAGGTCTTTAGTGGGCCAAACTCGTCCGTCCCCGGTCCAATTTTTGATCGCCGGTGAAACGCCACACGCTTACGATCAGCAAAGCGATTAATGATCATGAGTGCGATGTCATCCTCACCACCCGGGTTATCGCGAATATCTATTATGAAACCCTTGAGATCAGGCATATCACGAGAGAGTATGTCGAGAGCCTTAGACACTTTCTTCTTTTTTACGTCTTCCAACTCAAGAATGCGCATGTAGCCGTAATCGGGTGATCGGCAGTACCGCATCATCCAGGCTTTGCTTTTCCTGAAGGGGCCGAAACCGTTGGCCGTTAGCGTGGCCCGCGTAACGTCGAAAAGACGCTTGATCTGTGGTGTCGTGAACTCGCGATAAAAGCGCGGCGCTTTCTCAGCCGTGAAATGCACCTTTGCCTTAGAGTGACCTAATCTCGCTGAGATCTCGACATGCCCATCGTCGAGTGGATCGAGCATGTTGCAGAAGACCTCAAACAGCTCCTTGTCACTCGTGGTTGAGGAGATTCGAGGCCTATATACTTCGTACTGTTTGTGCCAGTCGACGTTCCGCAGCGTAAAGAATGGGTACCTTCTATGGAACGTTTTCCATAGTGCCTTAAAGTTCTTCTCGGGGTCGCGATTGGTCAAGTTGCAGCCTATCTTCAACCAGCAAATTTGGTCAGACTGCCATCGAGTAGCAGCTCGCGACTTGATGGGTGAAGCCAATCGCTAGCGCATCGGTGGCCATCGGTACGACAATATGAACGCTTTCATGTGGATTCCTTGTCGCCAACTGCTTCATCTCCTCGAGGCTAAGCATCCTGCATAGCCGAAGGTACCAGGATCCTAGGTAAGGAAGAATGGCAATCATGCCACCCTCCGATCACCTTCGTCCCGTCGACCCTGACGCCCGATTGCGATCCGCTGATGCAGTTCGCGGATTCGCTCTTTTCGGTGTGCTGCTCGTCAACATGTTCAACTTCGGAGCGTATTCGTCGGAATGGACGGATAGCCTAGATCAAACTTTCAATGCGGCGATGCACGCCGTCTTCGAGACGAAATCCTGGCGCCTGTTCGCCATGCTATTTGGATTTGGATTCGCGCTGCAGTTGGCCAGATTGGAGAGTTTGGGTGGGGGAAACCTGTGGTTCTACTTCAGGCGAATAGCGATTCTATTCGTGATTGGGGTGGGGCACGCACTGTTTTATGACGGCGACATTCTGATGGAATATGCTCTACTGGGCTTCATTCTGCCTGTATTTCGCCGACTGGCAGCGGGTACGCTACTGACACTGACCTTTTTGCTCATGTTGGCATTTCCGGTCGGCAATGTTGTCGATTCGCTCCGGGGTGCCAGTGCGCCCGTCGATGCGGACGCCTCTCTGTCTCTAGCAGAACTAAGGGATGACCACCCTTACCTAGGCACGCTCAGTGATGTCTTTGAGACAAACGCGGAAGTGATACCCCCCCGATTGTGGAATGGGCTCAATGAGCCGGAATCAAGCTTCGCAATCTTCGCGATGATATTGCTGGGCTTCCAAATTGGCCGAAGCCGTCTCGTTCATGATGCAGCAGAACACACCAAGAAATGGCGCTGGATATTGCGATGGGGCATGACAACCGGTCTCGTCTTTGCAGCGATAGAGTGGTACCTGGGCCGTTATCATGGCTACGCTGCATTTGAGGGCAACACGGCCTCGATGGGGATCCGATTTCTTGGCGACTTGCTGTTTTTGTTTGGATCGACCGCCTTATCGCTAGCGTTCGGTGCTGGCATTTTACTGTTAGCGGAACAGGGCAAGTGGGACACCGTACTTTCGCCGCTGCAATCCTTGGGGCGGATGGGGCTGACGATCTATCTTTCCGGCACACTTATGTTCACCCTGCTCTTTTACGGATACGGATTTGGCCAGCTGTACTTGCTTGGCCCCTTAGCAACGACCGCCTACGCAGTCCTATTTTTTGTGATTCAGATCGTCTTCAGCAGTTGGTGGCTTCGATACTTTCGATTCGGGCCGGTAGAGTGGATCTGGCGCTGCCTGACATATCTTCGGATACAACCGCTGCGAATCCCGACGTTAGCCGCATCACCAGTAAGCACTGAGGGACGCCGCCGTCCCTAGGGGCAACCCCGCGGGTGAATGCATCCAGTCCGGTGGCGGCTGGGAAGTATCGCGCAATGTCCGCTTTGAGCAGTAAAGGGGACATGCCCACTCCGCTCGCCCATGTCCGTTAAGTGCCAAAAGCGGACATTGGGCACGCGGGGCCCTCGATCAGAACCCACAGAAGTTGAGCAGCTCGCAAAATGCAGCCTTGCACTTTATCGTGAGGCGCACCAAGTACTCGGTCAGATCAAACCCGAGAGCACTGCCGGATAAGGGAACGCTATGACTGAACACTTCAAGATTGCTGACGAACTTCAGAGCTTTGGCCAAGACGGTTTCAACAACTATTTCCGTTCCTTTGGACAACTGAGCAAGGGCTTCCAGGCCATTGCGGCCGAGTGGACTGATTATTCCAAGCAGGCCTTTGAGGACTCTACGAAAGCGTATGAGAAAATGGTCGGCGCTAAGTCGGTCGAAGACGCTATTGAGGTGCAGACGAAGTACGCCAAAAAGGCTTACGAGACCCACATGGCAGAGATGACGAAGCTCGGAGAGATGTACGCCAGTCTGATGCAGACCGTGTTCAACCCACGGGCTCGTTAGAGACCTCTCAGGCAGTCCTCTAGTTCCGAGCCAAGGCCCGAGGGCGCGCTTAGCGTCGTTGTCGTCTGTCATG
>NZ_JBZMXT010000118.1:0-5057 GCF_058506495.1 Methyloceanibacter sp.
TCAGACCCTCCCAAACATCGACATTCACACCTCCAAGCCGTGCGCCTGCACGACTGGGGGCACGACTACACGTAAATCAACGAAAGGACCCCGATGACACCGGGAACAGTGAAATTTTACAACGCTAGTAGAGGCTTTGGCTTCATTCAGCCTGCTGACGGAGGCAATGATGTTTTCGTCCATGTGACAGCACTTGAACGTGCCGGGATGACAGATCTCGTCGAAGGTCAAAGCGTAAAGTTTGACACTGAGATCGACCGCCGCAGCGGCAAGACCGCTGTAGCAAACATCGAGGCTGCATAGTTCCATTGGAGCTATCAGACTTGATGAAGCCAGAGCCGTCCCTTCGGGGGCGGCTTGTTAGCTATAAGACCTGGGTCTGGAGCTTGCCGCCCAGGCCAGGCCTCGCCAGGCAACCGTCTGCTCGATGCTCGCTTCTACCAACTGGCAGACCTCAATCGTGAGACCAGGAATGTCGGACAATGGTTGGTAACCGGACATAGGTGCGTCCAGGTCCTAGGGCCGCTTCTGACCCAAAACCGACATCCGGTGCGGTCATAGTCAAACAAGATCATCCAGGCTGAACGACCCTGGGCGGCATACTCAGTTCTTGGCAATCTCCAGCAGGATTTCCGCAACCTGTTCCTTAGATGGGCTTTGCTCTTGGAGTGCATGAGGGCCTTCAACCGTGTGAACCATCCAACCACGCTCTCCTGACCTTTGGGCGCCTTTCTCGCGCAGGACATCGAAAAACTCGCCCTCAGTTGCAGCTATAAATGTGCCCGATGTGGGCAAAGGCCCCTTCAGGTCAATTCGATCAGTATAGGTCTTGATGGGATGGTTGCTCATGGTGGGAAGCGGTGGATCACGCAAAAACTTGGGTGGAAGCAACCAGCCATCCCCCTCCTTTTCTACAGCCTCTCGTATGTGTTCTACCTCGCTGGAAGGTGCAAAATCGGTGATCATGCTCTCTCCGTGCTCCATGATCACCGCATCCACATAGACAATGTGGGCAATTCGTTCCGAGAGTCTGTCCGCAGCGCCGGTAATTGGGGCCCCTCCGTAGCTGTGACCCACGAGGATCACATTCTCAAGGTCGAGCCAGGTGATGTAGTTCACAACATCCGTAATATGGGTCGATAAGCCGATCTGCTTTGAGAGCAGATGATTCCGCTCTCCAAGGCCGCTCAATGTCGGCGTGTGGACAGCGTATCCCTCGTTCCTGAGAATTGCGGCGAGGGGTTCCCACTGACCGCCCCACTGGAAAGTCCCATGCACCAAGACGAAGACCGGTTTGTCCGTTGTCATCTCATTCTTCGCGCTTTGGGAATTCACCGAGTGGCCGGACGCGATCAAACCGATGCACATCCAGAAAACCGCCGCAAGGATGAGTGTAAACTTACGCATCTTTGTTGCCCTCGGTAAGATTGTCATAGCCTCTATGAGTTCGACCATTGCACGCAGGTTTCAGCCGATCAACACGCCGTGGATGTTGCAAAGTCTCTAACTTGGAGCACCTGCTAGGGACCTTGAATAGCCACTCGCCAAGGCGGATGCGGATGTCCGCTTAAGAGGGTAGAGCAGACATCCGTGATGCGCTGGTTGACGTCCGCTAATGACCCAAAGCGGACGTCGGCCTAATTCAGGGTGTTCTTATAGACTTTGCCGTCTTTCATGATGATCTTGAGATTGCCCGTGTCGGTGACGGCTTTGAGGTCGTCCAGCGGGTTTCCGTCTACGAGTAAAAGGTCAG
The DNA here is from genome assembly GCF_058506495.1 of Methyloceanibacter sp. NCBI lineage: Bacteria > Pseudomonadati > Pseudomonadota > Alphaproteobacteria > Hyphomicrobiales > Hyphomicrobiaceae > Methyloceanibacter > Methyloceanibacter sp. The sequence goes on from NZ_JBZMXT010000118.1 coordinate 1,754, forward strand.
CATAGGCACCCTCCTGAATGAGGCCAAGAGCACCGTCGGGATAGGGGTTGCGCAGGCCGCTCATTTGAAACAGTTCACCAGAGGTGCTTGTCGCCATGCGCAAGATTTCGACCGGCTTGTACCACTTCAATAGACGTTCCATCATCTTGGCCTGTTCGGCGAAGACCTCTGGAGGGACGAAGAACAGGTCGGTCCCGAATGTTACTTTGAGGTCGGGGATATTCTTCGCGGTCGCGTAGACGAAGGCCGTGCCTTTACAGACTATGGCGAGCTTCGAGTTCGAGAAGTCCGACAACTGCGGCTCCTTACAGAGCGTGAAGGGTTGCGTGCTGAGAAAAACGCCTTTGTCTGCCATGCGCCGAAGTGTCTTTTCGTCGAGCAACTGCCCATGGCCGATGTCCTTCACACCCGCATCGATTGCGCGGTTGATCGAGCTCGGGTGGTAGGCGTGAATAGTCACGTAGGTCTGCCAATCAGCCGCTGCATCCACCGCAGCCTTAAGCTCCTCAAACGTGTACTGATTGCCGAGAAGGGGGTCAGATGGCGAGCTATAGCCACCGCCTGCTCCCAACTTAATTTGCGACGCTCCGTTGCGGAGATTTTCGCGCACCGCGGCCAGGACCTCCGGAACGCCATCAGCAAGGCGCGAGTAGCCAAGCCTCATCCAGAAGGGGCGTGGACCGTCGAAACGAGGATTATTCTGCTCCGGCAAGCGAAAGTCACCGTGACCGGCCGTCTGGCTGATGAATGCACCTGATGGATAAATCCGTGGCCCTGGCACGCGCTCTTCGTCGATTGCCCGCTTTAGACCAAACACGTCGCCGCCCATATCGCGCACCACGGTGAACCCGCGCATTAGCATGGCCTCAGCGTCGCCCGCTGAATAGATGTAGTTGTAGCCCGGTCGGCCTGTGAACATCTGGGCCTGGGGTAGTGAGGCGAAGCCGAGGTGAACGTGCGTATCCGCAAGTCCCGGCATTAGAGTGCGCCCACCGCCATCGATCACCGTAGCCTCGTCACGTACCTCGATCTCACCCTTGGCAATCTTCTTGATGAGATTGCCTTCGACTAGAACGGTCATGCCCTCTGAGAGCGTCTCGCTCTTCCCGTCGAAGATGTTGACGTTGGTGAACAGGATTTGCGGCTTAGGCTTTTCCTCAGTGCCCGTCGAGGTCGCCGAAAAAGCCGTAAGGGCGCAAAGAAAGACACCGGAAAGCACAGCCAAACGACTACGGACACTCAACATTGTTCTCTCCGCACGATGTTTCATCGCGTTCTAACACGGGGTGCGCTGCGGCCGAAATTGGTCCAAATGCTCGCTTTGGCACTTGGCAGACCTCAATTGTGAGGCCGAGGATGTCTGCTTAGGGGCGCAAAGCAGTCGTCGCTAGGTCGCATTCGGATGTCGGCTAATGACCCAAAGCGGACATTCCTCGGCTCCTTCACCCCCGTGTTGACACAGATCAGCTTGCCAATCTGAGATTTCCTTCAAGGTCTGGATTCGACGCCTCGCGCTGTAAGCGCGAGATGCGGGGTGAACGACGAGAACCACGGGGGTTCATATGACTTACAAGTACTCGCGGCCTTCATCCGTGGCGACTCTAGCAGCTGCGGTGGTCTTGCTGACCCTGACTAGTGCGCAGGCACAAGAACTCGTCGGCATGAAACCCGACCCGGATGCCGAGTACTCTCCATACATCCAGTACGATTTCCCCGATCAGGTCTTGTTTGGCGATACGCATCTTCACACCGGTTACTCGGCCGATGCCGGGCTGGTAGGCGCAACAACGACGCCCGACGATGCCTACCGCTTCGCCAAAGGCGAGGCCGTGACATCGTCACATGGCATACGTGCACGGCTGCAACGACCATTGGATTTCTTGGTTGTCGCCGACCACGCCGAAAATCTTGGGCTGACCGCTGGATTAGAGGAAGGCAATGAAGCCTTGCTGGGCACGGAATGGGGCAAAGGCCTTGCGGAAGTCATTGCTCCGAAGACAGAGGAGGCTATGGGTGAAGCCTATATCTATTGGGCCAATACCTTCGCTATGGCAGAGAACGCCGAAGATCCGCTCACAGGGACCGAGTTCAATAAGACCATGTGGCAGCGCATGACCGAAGCTGCAGAGCGGCACAACGATCCTGGACGCTTCACTACGCTGATTGGGTATGAGTGGACCTCCGGTCCCCAAGGAAACAATCTCCACCGCAACATCATATTCCGCGATGGGAAGGACAAGGCCGACAAGGTCATACCGTTCAGCGCCTATGACAGCGACGATCCGGAAGACCTATGGAAGTGGATGGAAAAGTATGAAGCGAACACTGGCGGCCGGCTGTTGGCCATCCCGCACAACGGCAATCTTTCCAACGGCTTAATGTTCGACAACGTCACGCTGACGACCAAGAAACCGCTGGATCGGGACTATGCCGAGCGGAGAATGCGCTTCGAGCCGGTCTACGAGGTCACACAGATCAAGGGTGATGGCGAAGCGCACCCTGCGCTGTCCCCGAACGATGAGTTCGCTGACTACGGCACATGGGACAAGGGCAGCTTCGGGCCGGAGCTGAAGACTCCTGAGATGCTCCCCCGCGAATATGCCCGCGAGGCCTGGAAGCGTGGAATGGCCTATGAAAAGACCCTAGGAGTTAATCCGTTTAAGTTCGGCGTCATCGGTTCTACGGACTCCCATACAGGTCTCTCAACAGCCCAGGAAGACAACTTCTTTGGCAAGGTGACAATGGTAGAGCCAACACCCGATCCCGTGCGCTTTGAAGAACAGATCACTGGACGCTTTACACCTGACGATCCCTCTGACGACATCGTCCATGCTCAAGCGCTTGCATCGGGGCTTGCCGCGGTCTGGGCGCGGGAGAACACCCGTGAGGCCATATGGGATGCGTTCGAACGCAAAGAAGTTTTTGCCACCACGGGGACACGCATGCGCGTTCGTGTTTTCGCCGGCTGGAACTTTGACAAAGATGACCTGAATCGCTCGGACTTCGCCAAACACGGCTACGACGTGGGCGTGCCGATGGGCGGCGATCTTACCGATGCTCCCGAAGGTACAGCACCTTCCCTGTTAATCCGTGCGATCCGCGACCCCGACGGTGCCAATCTTGATCGTATTCAAGTGATCAAGGGCTGGCTCGAGAATGAGGGCAAAACGCATGAACAGGTCTACGATGTCGCGTGGTCAGGCGGCCGCCAACCGGACCCGGATGGCAAGCTGCCGCCGGTCGGAAATACGGTCGATGTGGAAGAAGCCAGCTACTCGAACTCCATCGGAGCGGCTGGGTTGCA
>NZ_JBZMXT010000119.1:0-5010 GCF_058506495.1 Methyloceanibacter sp.
CTTGCCGGCGCGCGCTTGCGGCCGCCACAACTCGAACAGCCTGTTCTTGATGTCGCGACGGTAGTGTTCACGCACGCGCATATTCTCAATCTCGTTGAGCAACCCCTCAAGCCGCGCTTCGAAGGCGGCCCGCCGCTCCGGCGTATCGATGGCGCTTGCCCGTATCTCTCGCCGCCAGACCATATCGATGAGTGGTATGGCGTTCTTGATATAGGCTGCGAAGGCTGCAGGGCCAGCGCTTTGCACAAGATCGTCCGGGTCCTGACCTTGAGGCATGAAGGCGAAGCGAAATGAATGGCCCTCGCGCAGCACAGGCAGCATGCGGTCAACAGCCCGCGCCGCGGCTGCCTCCCCCGCCCGGTCGCCGTCGAAGCAAATGACCGGCTCCGGCGCGAGCTGCCAAAGTTGTTCCATCTGCCGAGCGGTGAAGGCAGTGCCAAGCGTCGCCACCGCATTCTTGAAGCCGGCCTGGTGGAGCGCGATGACATCCATATAGCCTTCTGTGACGATCAGTTCGCCCTTGTCGAAGGCAGAGCTGCGCGCGCGGGCGAAGTTGAACACAACCGAGCCCTTGTCGAAGAGGCGCGTTTCCGGCGAGTTCAGATATTTGGGCTGGGCGTCGGGTGCGAGGGCGCGCGCGCCAAAAGCGATGACCCGTGACTTCGCGTCGAGGATCGGAATCGTTAGACGGTTGCGGAAGCGGTCATAGGTGGGACGCCCATCGTCGGGCTTGATCACGAGCCCCGCGTCAAGCAATTGCGCTTCTGTGAATCCCTGTTTCAACAGAGCCGCCTTGAGCGTATCGCGCCCACCCGGGGCATAGCCCATGCGGAACTCTTGGATTGTCTCGCGGCTCAGCCCGCGCCCCTCGGTGTAAGCGAGCGCCTCACGCCCGGAGCCCGCATGCAGCGCCTGCTCGAAGAAACTGGCGGCAGCTTCCAACGCGTCCATGAGGCCGAGCCGTTCCTTGACTGACCGCTCGTACTGAGGGTCCGGCTTGGGAAGCTGTACACCCGCCTCGCCCGCGAGCCGCTCGACCGCTTCGGGGAAGCTCAATCCCTCCGTTTCCATCAGAAAGCGAAAGATGTCGCCATGCTGTCCCGACGAGAAGCAGTGATAGAAGCCCTTCTCATCGTTGACGGTGAAAGACGGTGTCTTTTCCTTGTTGAACGGCGACAGGCCCTTCCACTCGCGCCCGGCCCGCTTGAGCTGAACGCGGCGCGACACGACCTGGCTCACAGGAAGCCTGGCGCGGACCTCATCCAAAAACGAATCTGAGAACTTCATTGCTAAGACAGTGGGGCTTTCGATCCCTCCGCGCGACCGCGCGAGAGGCGCTTCTCACCATTATCCACCGATTGGAACAAATTGTGAACAGGCGGTTGAAACGATGCACCGCTGGGCTACTCTTTTCCAAAAAAGGAGGCTCCTGCCAAATGGCCGAAGGAAAAGACGTTGTTGAGAGCGCCCCGGAAGCAGGCCTCCGATTCTATATCGGCATCGCCCTCTTTGCCGTCAGTTTCGCCGGGCCTTTGATCACCATACCGTTGCTAGGTGTCTTTGGCCTCTCGGCGGGCGAGATCGCTTCCTATTCGGCTGGCATTTTAGTGAGCGCGGAGGTCTTGCTTGTGGCTGCCGCCGCCATCATGGGCAAGAGCGGGTACGCCTATATCAAGAGCAAGATCTTCGGCGCGCTGAAACACTACGGCCCGCCGCAGGAGGTCAGCCTGACCCGCTATCGCATCGGGCTCGTCTTCTTTGCAGTGCCGCTGATCTTGGGCTTCCTCTCGCCCTATGTGAAGAGCCTGATCCCCTACTACGAGGGCAACGAAGTCTTGTTTGCCATCGGCGGCGACGTGGTCGTGCTGGTCGGGCTTTTCATTCTCGGCGGAGCGTTTTGGGACAAGCTGCGCGCCCTGTTCATCTACGAGGCGAAGGCGGTGTTTCCCGAGCCATCGAAATAGCAAAGGACTTACCGCACAGCCGACTCCGGCCAAGCAGGCTCGCGCCACAGAACGGTCACGCGGCTTCACTACGCAGGGCGAATGCGCGTTAAGAGTCGTTCCCGTTTGAGTAATCTCATCACCAAAATCGCCGGAGCTGCCTGCATGATCGCTGGCCTTGCCACGGTCTGGCTGCCGATCCCAACAGGCCTCATTTTGATGGTCATCGGACTGACGCTTCTCATTGCCAGCAGCCCGACGATTGCCGCCTGGGCGCGAATCATCCGGAGGCGGAACGAAGGGCTGGATGAGAAGCTTAAGCGCGCCGAACCTTATCTTCCCATGCAGATGCAGCGCGTACTGGCCAGGACAAAACCGAACCGGTCAGGCAAGGGTCGAATCGACGCCGCACCCCGGCCTTAAGTCAAATCCTCTCGACCAAGTCGCGCTGCCGATTGGTGTGCTGCGGGCCTGCGCAACCTGCCGCTGAATCTATCGCCTTGATTTGCCGCAAAGCTATCTGCGACAAATGAACCAATATGGCGGTGTCAGAATCGGCGCATGACACGGGAGGGGCTATTGAACACGTCACAGGGACTACCCGGTACAGCTTCCGAAGGACTACCCGACATAGCCAAAGTCGACATGGGGGCGCCGTTCCGTTGGCTGGCCGAAGGCTGGAGTTACCTTTGGAAGGCGCCGGGACCGTGTTTGATGTACGGGCTCCTTGTCGCGTTACTGAGCTTTGCCATTGCCTATGCGTTGGTCGAATCTGACGCAGAATTCTGGGCCCTCGCCTTGACCTGTGGCTTCGTGTTCGTTGCGCCCATGATCGCCATGGGGCTTTACGAAGCGGGGCGGCAGATCGAACTGGGCAAGAAGCCGACCCTCGGGGAAATGCTGTATGTCCGGGATGCCGTTCGGCTTGATCTCGCTTATTTCGGTCTGTTCTTGCTGATGATCTATCTGCTCTGGGGGCGCATCGCGCAGATCGTCTACGGTCTGTCGACCTATCAGCTGCACCGCACGGTCGAGTCCTTCGTCGACTTCGCGCTCAACACCCCGGCTGGCAACAATATGTTGCTAACGGGCACGGTGATTGGAGGCATCATGGCCTTCTTCACCTACTGCGGCGTTGTCGTCGCCGCGCCCATGCTCCTGGATCGCCATACCGGCGTGTTCGCCGCCATCGTGACGAGCATCCGCGCTGTCGGGGAGAATTTCTGGCCGATGGTATTGTGGGCTTTCATCCTTGCCGTCCTAACCCTGGCCACCGCAGCGACGGGCTTTCTTGCCCTTGCGATCGTGTTCCCTTGGCTTGGTCTTGCCAGCTGGTGCGCGTATCGGGAGCTCGTCCCGGGACCGCTGCCTAACTCAGGCGCCGCCTAGGCTCCGGCTTGATTTAGCAGTCTTAACTGCCTGTCGTCCGTTGCCCCGCGTAACGTGACATCGCCGCGGACGGTTTTCTCTGAACGGGTCCGCTGGCGTGGGGTGTTGGCATTCACCCGATTCGGAAGCCCACTATGAACTGCCGCTAGCGGCGTTCGCTGACCTTGAGGAGAGCAGCGCGCCCGGCTTCACTTCATTGTTGGCGCGATCGCCCTCCGACAGAAGCGATGTTGCAAAGCAGCAATTGGGTTCGTTTCGTAATACGGGGTCCTCACCAGAGACGCACGAGCCTTACCGGCGTCGACGATCTGGGGCGCTCGGCTCCTCTTGACGGAGTCGTACACCTTGTCCTTTGCCCTCACCCGCTGGGATGAACTCGATGCCGGCTTTCTCTAGGACCGCCTGCATCTGCTGAAGCGTGGCCAGGTGGGCACCAAAGCCATTCTCAAATCTGCTTACCGTGTTGGCCGCTAGGCCCGCATGTTCTGCCAGGTCGCGGACGCTCCACCCTAAGGCCGCTCTCGCCATGCGCACCTGAGCGCGACTGATCACGCCAGAACCCCTCTACTCAAATTATGGGTTGATTTGTACCAATTTTGGTGTACAATATACCCAATATTTAGCTGGCGAGGTGTCATGAGCGCTCTTCCCGTTAGGTCCGAAATCCAACGTTACACCCGTATAAGGGAGTGGCTTCTCGAGCAGTTTCCCGAGATCGACGATCAAGCGATTCGCGATACCCTGGAAGGAGAAACCGACCTCCACGAGATGATAGCCGCCGTCATTCGTTCGGCGCTAGTTGATGAGGCACTCTCAACAGGACTTCGCGGTCGACTGAACGATATGAAGGAGCGGCTGAAGCGGCTCGAAGAGCGCGGAGCAAAGAAGCGGCAGCTCGCACTGGACGCCATGGATGAGGTGGGGCTCAACAAACTCCAGCAGCCCGATTTTACAGCCTCCACCCGGCCCGGTTCACCGTCGCTGGTGGTAACCACAGAAGGCGCTGTCCCCGCCCCCTATTGGGTTCCCCAACCACCCAAACTGGATCGTCAGGCTCTTCTTGGTGCGCTCAAACGCGGCACTGACATTCCGGGAGCCCAGCTCAACAACCCAAAAACCGTTTTGGTCGTGAGGACAAAATGATGGAGTTCCGTCCCGAGCAAATCCGGCAACTGAAGGCGAAGCTCAAAGCCCGCCACGTGAAGACTCGCCAGGCGGAAGGTGCCCTCCTCCACTATGTTGAAGGTTGGCACAGCATTGCAGAAGCAAACAGGATCTTTGGGTTCGATGCCTGGGACCGCAGGACCATCTCGTCCAAGTGCGTGCAGAGCGAACGAAGCGGTAGAATCCATTTTGCGGCCTATGTCGCCAGGGTTCGCATCAGCGTGCGGGCTGGAGACATCACCATCGTTCGCGAAGGTTCGGGCATGGGCGAAGGGGCCGCCCCCACGCCGGGCAAAGCGCATGAACTGGCGCTCAAAGGCGCTGAAACTGATGGCACCAAAAGAGCTTTGGCGACCTTCGGCAATCCCTTCGGACTTGCATTGTATGACCCCGAACAGGCTGGTGTCGGCAAACCCCGCTGCGATAAAGACCATGACCCAAAGGACGGCGGCCCCTGGGTGCTGCGCGCGGCAACTGGGTCGCCACAGACGACATTTGAGATGCCGGAAGGCTT
>NZ_JBZMXT010000120.1:0-4893 GCF_058506495.1 Methyloceanibacter sp.
ACCGGAACCATGATGTGGACATAGGGGGTGTCCTTCCACATCACATAGGCACCATCCGGCCTCGGCTTGTCGGGCAGGCCCGCAAGCTGCGTCGCGTCAGGCACGATGATCATGATGTGCGGCCCCTCGACGACCCAATCGTTTTCCGCCGTAGGCTCTGTAGCAAACGGATCGATGTTGCTAGCGCCGGCAGCATCGCCGGCCAGCATGTATCCGATTCCGACCCGATCAGTTTCGAACGGCTTCTTGTTCAACCACGCATCCGCCCAGCGCCTCCAGACTTCATCGAGGCACATGGGTTCGCTACCGAATTTGCGAATTTCGGCGGCCGTGGGCATGCAGATGTAGTCGCTGCTGCCCTCACGGATCATCTTGCCTTCCTCGTTCATTACGCCAGCCGAGTCGCGCAGCGCAGGCGGTGCTGCGCTCAAGGCGTCCTTGATTAATTCTTCCGTTGTGGGTTCAGCCAGGGCTGTGCCGCCGAGAAAAAGGGATGCAGCCCAGATACCAAAGGTTGCGCCAACGACGCGTTTGATAAATTTGCTGTAGGTCATATTGGTATCCTCACTCATTGCCGCTGCACGGCACGACGTCCGCCACCACATCATGGCGCTTCGCTCTTCGGCTCCCAGCGCCAGGTCTTACGCTGTTTCATTGGCCCTTAAAGTCGACCTCATTGGAGAGATCGACGCGAGCTAACTAGGGCAACGTAGCAGGTGCGACATCCCGCCGCAACGCATGGCGCTCCTGCATAGATCGGATGCCCGTCGTGCCGTCGCAGAAAGGCGAAGGCGTTTTGCGCCTAGAGTTCAATGCATTCTGGCAGGGCCTTCGTTTGGTTCCCGCCGATAGCGGCACGCTAGAAACGGCCGTAGTAGCCCGGATAGCGGACATGATCGATCTCCCAAGCGAGCCCGACGACGACGCAGCTTTCGATGGCAGCTTTTGTGATAAAGTGTCGAGGCTCAGATCGTCCGCAACGCAGAAAAGCTGCCGTCGGCGCCGCCCAACTCTCGGGCTTCCCGCCGACGCTAGACCACGACCGCAGCTCGCCACATAGCAGACCATCACTTCGTGACGTTTCCGGTTGCTCGTCATAATCCTGAGGCTGACGGATTTCGGAGTGCTGGGTGATGCGGTTGGTCTTCAGATGCACAACCGTCCCTACGCCCGGATCAGCGGCCTGCGTGATCTGCCAATTCACTAAACTCCTTGGCCTCTCTTGCCGATCGATGGCAGTATTTGAGCAGACGCTTGGTGACATCCTAGAGCCTTACCGTACGACGCTAGGCCAACGGATATCTCATGAACGAGTCATTCAACAAATGGCTGAAGGAGAATGGGCTGGCAATCCTGGCGGACGTCTGCGCCGAAAATGATATCGACTTCGATGTCGTAACCGAACTCGAGGATCATGACCTGAAAGAACTTGGCTTGTCGCTCGGCAACCGCAAGAGGTTGCTCAAGGCGGCAGCATCGCTCAAGTCGCCAACCGCGAGAAACACGTCCCAAGATGTACATCCGCGGGTCGTCGCATCCGTAGCAGAAACCAGCCCGGTCACGATCGAGCAGACTGAGCGTCGGCAGGTGGCTGTCCTATTTGCCGACCTAACAGGCTTTACCTCACTCTCATCCGAGCTCGATCCCGAGGAGCTTCAAGACGTCATGGATGAGTTCTTTCGCGCGACAGACGGAGCGATCGCCACGTTCCGTGGAACCATCGACAAACACCTTGGCGATGGCGTGATGGCCGTCTTTGGCGCGCCGATATCATATGGCGATGATACTCTCCGTGCGGTCCGGGCAGCATCTTCCATTCACCAGCGTCTGAGAGAGGTCAGCCGTCGCGTCGATCGCTCGCTTTCGGCACATATCGGGATTGCTTCCGGTGAAGTTTTGGCCAGCGCTGGTACGCACGACTACACCGTGACTGGCGACGCCGTGAACTTGGCTTCTCGTCTTAGCGATTTGGCCAATGCCGACGAGACCTACGTCTCAAACGACGTATATCAGGAGATTTCTCGTCAAGTACTGTGTGAGGAGAAGGCCAATTTATCAATCAAGGGCCTCGGTCATCCAGTCAGCGCTTGGAGAGTGCGCAACCATCAAGATAAGCCGGTCGAGCGCAACATCTTGCCATTCGTCGGACGAGATGCCGAGCGCGACCAGTTTAGAACGATAGCCGAGTCCGTAGAGAGTCGTGCAGCTGGCGCTGCTTTCATCTTTCGAGGTAAGCCAGGCATAGGAAAGACTCGCCTCGCCACAGAGTGTCTCGCCCTTGCTACCGGCCTTGGTTTTCAAGAGCACCAAGCACTAGTCTTAGATTTTGGCAGCAGTACTGGTTCGGACCCGCTCCGCTCAATCTTCCGCAGCCTGCTATCGGTGTCCAAAATTCACGACGGCGAAGCGCTTAAGCAGCAAGCCGTTCATGTCCTGGCTTCTGAGGCGTTCGCTCCAGATGACGAGGCTTTCGTTTTCGACTTACTTGGCATCCCTATGTCGCAAGACGCGAGTGCATTTTATCGTGCCATCGAGAACACGACACGGAATCGTCGTAAGATTGAAATTGTTGGTCGTTTGATGCAGGAGAGAAGCCGCGAGCGTCCTCAGATCATTCTCATCGAGGATCTCCATTGGGCCGACGCTATAACGATGCAGTTTTGCGCGTCGTTAGTCGCTCGATGCGCGGACTGCCCGACTATCATTATTATGACATCTCGCATTGAGGGTGACCCGTTCGACAGCGCGTGGAGGGCTCTGACAGGCAGTGCGCCAATCTACACGATTGATCTCCGAGCTTTGTCCTCAACAGAGACCCGACAACTTGCAGAGCAGGTCGATGACAAAAATGCAGCGACGCTCGCGGCCGAGATGGAGACAGCTGGGGGGAACCCACTATTTCTGGAAATGCTCATCCGCAGCAGCTCTGACAACCGAGCCGATGCGCTGCCAGGAACTCTACGCAGCCTGATACAGGCCCGGATTGATCGCTTATCTCCAACAGATAGACGTGCCATCCAAGCTGCGTCAGTGATTGGACAGCAGTTCGACCTCAGTCTTTTAAGAACGTTGATCCAGGAGGATGACTACAAGCCAACATCTCTGGTCGAGAGAGCGCTTGTGCGGCCTATGGGTGATCAATACCTGTTCGCCCACGCCCTCATCCAACAGGGCGTCTATTCTTCCATAACTCGGCGCAATGCCCAGGCGATGCACTTGGATGCTGCCAGTTGGTTCGATGGCCGTGACAGTGTTCTCAGAGCAGAGCATCTTGCCCGAGCTGAGCACGAAGAAGCTCCGAGAGCCTATCTGCGCGCCGCCCGAGAGCTGATCGTCAAACTAAGATTCGTCACCACCAACGGGCTTATCAAGAAGGGACTCCAGCACGCCCGAGACCCTAGTGATTTATACGAGCTCAACAAGGCGCTTGGAGAAACATCTCTTCAAAGCAGTGATTTCAGTGGTGCGGCAAATGCATACAAAAGTGCTGCCGAGTTTGCGGGAGATTATGAGCAACTTTGCGTTGCCTACCTCGGCGTCGCGACTAGCAGTCGAGATCTCTCCGGAGCTGCTCTCGTGGAAGCCAGTGAATATTTGGACAAGATGGAGGCCTTGTGCGAAGGACGCGGCTCACTCGATTTGCGGGTCCAGCTTGATGCACTACGCAGCTTTGTCCGCTCCTCTTCGGGCGACATGCAAGGTTGCTATGAGAGCGCGCAGTTGGCGCTCGCCACCGCGGAAGAGACTCAAGATCCCGAACTCCTGCTCAAGGCCTTAGAGAGCTCGGCATTGGCCCATTATCAAGTTGGCAAATTTCGGAGCGTGAGAGGCCTTAGTGAGCGGGTCTTGGAAATAGCACGCTCAGTGCGAAACCTGCATTATGAGATCGTTGGATGTTATCAGCTTATTACCGCATATTACTACAACAACCTGTTCAAAAAAGCGATCGAAATTGGATCGTTGCCAGCTGAAGCTGGTGTGAAATACGGAGCAACACGGCAAGCATGTCTGGCAAACGAATACTTGGCGCGTGTGCATTTGTCGTTGGGCCAAATCGATAAGGCTCGTGAGCACGCCACGGCGTGCCTTGAAATCTCCCAAGCTGGGAAAATGGATATTCGAACGTCGCTCGCGCTGATTAAGCTATCAGAGATTTCGATGCTTGAGGGGCAAAGAGACAAGGCCCTTGAGTTCGCAGACGCAGCGATCAACTGCGTGGAAGCACCGCGCCTCAGGCCATGGGCGATCGCTGCTAAAGCACGCGTTCTAACCGATCGGGACAGAGCTGCGAACATGCTACGGCAGGCGGAAGAACTCCTCTCTTCAATGAATAGCGCAAGCCACCATCACTTCCATGTCCGTGTTATTCAGATGGAAGTCGGGCTGAGACAACAAGATTGGCTAGCAGTCAGACAGGCTGCCGATCGCCTGGACAACTACACCAGACATGAACGCCTACCGTGGACCGATTTTCATATTGATCGAGGACGAGTCCTGGCTCAGTGGGGGCGCGGTGCATTAGACGAGAGCTACAAAAATCTGTTAGCGGCACTAAGGCAATCAAGGTCTGAGACTGGCCAGAAGGTTTGGCTGCCCGGAGATGCGACCACTCCCTAAGGGAACGTACCAAATTGCCGATCTGTTGCCACGGGATCAAAAATTCGACCGGTTGACCGCCGGAAGCGGACAGACTCGATCGTCCAGGAGATCCGGACCACGCCGGATCTGTCGACGGCGGCTTTTGGGATGTTGCGACCATCGACGAAATCGATGCGAAGCAGAGAAAGCAGCCGCCGGCGCCACCCGTACGTCACCGCCACCGCTGGCATTAGCAGGCTGCTGAAAAACCCGCCTGACATGCGCTGCGAACTGTGATTCCATCCTCGCACGTCA
>NZ_JBZMXT010000121.1:0-4729 GCF_058506495.1 Methyloceanibacter sp.
CCCCGCCTGAGCCATCGCAATCGCAAGGCGCGCCTCGGTGACCGTATCCATTGCCGAGGATAGGATTGGAACATTCACAGAAATCGACTTGGTGACGCGAGACGAGACTTGCACCTCGTTGGGCAGCACGTCCGAGGGGCCAGGCCGTATCAGGACATCATCGAAAGTCAGCGCCATGGCGCTGTCGGGAAAACGGGAATTATCGGGTGAAGACTGCCCGTCGGGCATAGGCCAACCTCGCTTTGATGTGAAATGCCCGCGCGGGCGGTAGAGCCAAACGCGGGTCCGGTTGACGCCGTTCCATAGCAGCTTGCCCTGCCCTTGGAAAGGCATGGCGCATGCTTACCCTCAAACTTCATAAGGCCCGAAGGGCTTTGCGCAATATAGGTACCGCCACGTCGACGAACGCCTGGACCTTCGCCTGCGGTAGGCGGTCCTCCCGGTGCACTAAACTCACCGGTATCGGTTCCGGTTCAAAGTCCTGCAGGACCCGCCGCAATGAACCGTCAGCGAGAGCCGCTTCAGCCTGGTAGGAGAGCACGCGCACGATGCCGAGCCCCGATATCGCCGCGTCGATCCCGGTCTCAGCGGTGTTGACGATCAGGCGTGGCTCGACCGGAATGCTGTGCGCATTCCGTTTCCCCTGACCGCCCCCGGGAAAACTCCATCGATCTGGCTGAGAGAATGAAGTGAATGTGATGCACGAATGCTTGAGAAGCGCGCCCGGCTCTTTAGGCGTACTAGCGGCCTGCAAATATTCAGGGCTGGCGCAGCATATTAGCCGGACTGTTCCCAGTGTTGTTGTACGCATGGCCGAATCCGGAAGGTGGCCAATGCGAATTCCAAGGTCGAGCCCTTCCTCGACGAGATTAACGACCCGGTTCACCAAGAGCATCCGCGCCGTCATCTGGGGATAGGCATCCAGATACGCGCTAACCACGGGACGCACGTGCAGACGCCCGAACAAACTTGGAGCCGTTAGTGCAAGCTGACCGCGCGGCTCCGCTTTCTCGCCGGCGAGGTAGCGCTCAGCCGTACCGAGCTCGCCCAGCACCCGCCGGCAGGTTTCCAGGTAGGACTGGCCTGGCTCCGTCAAAGCGAGTCGCCGTGTCGTGCGCGTGATGAGACGCGTATTCAGAGCCTCTTCCAGCGCCTTGAGATGGCGGCTCACGGTCGTCAGCGGCATGCCCAGCCGCTCGCCCGCGGCCGAGAGCGAGCCCGCATCGGCGATGGCGACAAAGACCCGAATGGCAGACAACCTGTCCAAACTATTATCCCGAAAAATGGAAGGATATATGCAGTATTTCACACATACCGCTATTCCACGGAATAAGCCATATGAGTGACGGCACGACGCTCAGAAGGCGGAGGAATGAACCGATCAATGACCGCTTGCACGCTCTACGACATGGAACTCTCCGGGAACTGCTTCAAAGTCCGGCTTTTTTGCGCGCTTCTTGGGTTGGAACTCGACCTTGAGCCCGTCGACCTGATGGCCGGCGCTCATAAGAAGAGCCCCTTCATCGACGTCAATCCGTTCGGGCAGGTCCCCGTGCTCCAAGACGACGATGTTGTGCTGCGGGATTCCCAAGCGATCCTGGTCTATCTCGCCCGCAAATACGGCGGTGAGACTTGGCTCCCCACAGACCCCGTCGGAATGGCGAGCGTTGTGAACTGGCTGATGGTCGCCGAGAATGAAATCGCGCGCGGACCCGCGGATGCGCGCCTTCGTGACAAATTCGGCTTTCCGGTCGACGCCGACCAGGCCCGCGAGAATGCGGCCAACATTCTGGGCCTTCTCGAAGCCCGGTTGTCCGAGAACGAGTGGCTAGCTCTAGACCGGCCGACGATCGCAGACATCGCCTGTATGCCTTACGTTGCGCTTGGACATGAAGGTGGCGTGCCACTCGACTCCTACCCCGCTATCCGGGCATGGGTCGGCCGCATCAAGGCGCTCCCGGGCTTCGTCTCCATGCCAGCACTCTGAGGCATCCCTGTGCGCACCTGGATGGACATTGCCTTTACGCCTGCTGTCAAAGCCGCGCAAACCCGCCGCGGTTCGCGCGAAGGCTATGCCCGGATGGAGGCCCGAGGGACCGCTCGGACTGCAGCCGATGCCAGCCTAAAAAAGTTCATCGTAAACACGCGCTCGTTTTACATTGCAACGGCTAGCAGCGACGGGCAGCCCTACATCCAACATCGCGGCGGACCGCCCGGCTTCCTGCAGGTCCTGGATGACCAAACGCTGGCGTTCGCCGATTTCTCCGGGAACAAGCAATACATCTCGACGGGCAATCTGGACGAGAACCCGAAGGCGATGATCTTCATCATGGATTACCGCACGCGACACCGGGTCAAGATTTGGGGCACCGCAAAGGTCGTGGAGAACGACGATGCGCTTATCGAGAAGCTCATGCCCGACAACTACGTGGCGCGCGCGGAGGCGGTGGTTGTCTTCACAGTGGAGTCCTGGGACACCAACTGCCCTCAACACATTCCACTCATGATCTTCGCGGAGGATGTGGAATCGCTTGCCGAGCGTATCGCCGCGCTAGAAGCGGAAAATGCGCGCTTGCGGAAATAGCTCTCCGAGAACCAGCCCGAGAAATGCAAAGATTGTGGGCCACACTTCTTTCGTGAGCATGAATGAGGAAGTGGACGGCTCAGGATGACGACGAAGCTCGAGGCAGACTGGATTCTGAAAGTAATGGCCGCGATGGCCGCTGCTGACCATCGGCTCGACGCCCGCGAGGTCACCATCATCCAGAGCGTGTACGAAGAGCTGACCGGGGAGCCAGTGGATGTCAGCGGCGTAGTTTCGGCCGTCCAGGTCTATGCCCGCAAAGATGTCCTTGAGGAGTTGTCGGAGGTCGCGGGCAGCCTCTCCACCAAGGCAAAGGCGGCCATCTTGCGTGGCGCTTACGAGACGATCCTCGCAAACAGCTACGTATCGCAAGCCGAGCGCGACACGCTCGGCGGAATCGCGGCCGCGCTGCAGCTTTCAGGCGACGACATGGATGCTGTGCTGGCCCAAGCCAAAAAGACGCAACTCTTGTGATCTGAGCGCTGTGGCGCGCCTTTTGCGCCCTAATTCTCTTGCGTGTCCGAACCCGGCTTAAGCAGCCAGCCAAAAACGACAACAGCGACAGCAGCTCCCAAAAGCTGTGCTACGAGGAAAGCCGGCACATGGGCGGGTGCGATGCCCGCATAGGTGTCGGTAATCGCGCGCCCGATCGTGACCGCTGGGTTGGCGAAGGACGTCGACGACGTGAACCAGTATGCGCTCGAAATGTAAAGGCCGACAGCAGTCGGGATTGCGGCCGGGTTAAACCGAACACAGCCGATGATCGTCGCAACGAGCCCGAAGGTCGCGATGAATTCGCCGAGCCATTGCCCGCCGCCAGTTCGCGCGGTCTGCGCAAGCTGGACGGGCTCAAGACCGAACATCACATGCGCAACAATCGCACCGAGACACCCACCCAGAATTTGCACGATCACGTAGGGCAGCGCTTCGCCAGCCGGCAGCGCGCCGCGCAGGAGCATGGCCAGGCTGACGGCAGGATTGAAGTGCGCCCCCGATATCGAGATGAAGATCGTAATGATGACAAAGAGCACGGCCCCGACGGAGACCATGTTGCAGAGCAGCGCCAGCGCTTCGTTTCCGCCCGCAAGCTTTGCGGCCATGATGCCGGAGCCGACCACCGCCATCACAAGAAAGAACGTGCCAAGCGCCTCCGCGCAGAGCCGCCGCGTCAAGTCGAACGTCATAGTTCCCTCGGTCTGCCGCGCTAGCAGCAGCGGACTGATCCAATCCCTGCGTCTTTCTCTCGCCCAAGTGGTAGTGGTTCCCCGCAGTCCGGGAACCTACCGAAATGCCGAGAAATGTCATCCGCGAAGTCGAAAAAGATTTCTGGCTATTTGTTGATGGGGGTCGCTGCTAAAACGCGTTCTACGAGGTCGAACCGCGATAGCCCGTTGCCAGCACATAGACTTCAGAGGAGTCCTGACGGCTGGCTTTAGGTTTAACATGCGCGACCTTCGCGAAGTTCTGACGAAGCCGCGCGAGCAAGTCACCGCTCGCCCCGCCTTGCAGCACTTTCGCAAGATAGGCGCCGCCCGGCTTCAAGACTTCCTCGGCAAAGTCGAGCGCCGCCTCCGCTAGTGCAATCACACGCAGGTGGTCCGTCTGGCGGTGCCCTATCGAAGAAGCGGCCATGTCCGACATAACGAGGTCGACACGCTCACCACTGAGCGCGTCGCGCATCAACGTGCCAGCATCCGCGTCAGTGACGTCGAGCTGCAGGAACTCCGCGCCTGAAACGGGCTCGATCTCGTTCAGATCCGCAGCGACGACCCGACCCTTGCCGGCATCGGCCTTGACCCGGCCGACAGCGACCTGCGTCCACCCGCCTGGAGCGGCGCCAAGATCGACGACGATGCCGCCGGGTTTCAGCAGGCGGTATTTGTCGTCTATTTCCAAAAGCTTGAAGGCGGCCCGGCTACGATAACCCTGACGCTTGGCTTCTTCCACATAGGGGTCATTCAGCTGCCGCTGAAGCCAGCGCGTGGAGGCAAGCTTCCGCCCTTTCGCGGTCTTGACGCGTACGGTGAGACCGCGCCGTCCCGCGCCCTCCTTGGGACCGCTCTTTCCACCTCTTGCCATACCGCCCGCTTCTAATACCGCTTTGTATTTGCGCCCCGCGCCCTTGACCCGAATGCGCCGAGGGGC
>NZ_JBZMXT010000122.1:0-4642 GCF_058506495.1 Methyloceanibacter sp.
CTTCCTGATCATCGATGTTGGAGAAGCCTGTTCCGTCGACTGACGCTCCCTCGACCCTTAGGGCGAACTGAAGCCGGAGCCGCGGGCTGGCTTCGAGTTCTTCGAACCAAAAACCTGCAAAGCTTTGGGCGTCAAAAGGTTCGAGCAGCGAGTCGGCATCGAACGCAATGCCCTTTGTGTCCGCGTGGTCCCACTGGAAACCGATGGCGCCGCTCAAGGGCCCAAACCGTGAACCAACAGGGCGGTGCTGAACCTCCAACCGTGCCTCCTGTTGCCTATTGGTGAAGGTCTGGGCAACCCCGAATCTGCCAAACTCTTCCTCCTCTCCTCCTTCTTCGTGCCCTTCCTCGTCGTGCTCCTCTTCCCCATGTTCTCCGCCCTGCCGGACGAGCTCGTCATGGGCGTAGTCGGACGCGCCAAACCAGAAGCGAACCGCTTCGATGCCGGACGAATCGGGGAGCCACTCTCCCCGTGCCAGTATCTTGTCTTGCTCGAGGTCAATCCGCGGCAGCCGGCCTTCCTCCGCTTCTTCACCCGGGATGCCGTAGATGCTCTCGAACCGAGAGACGGACACGCCAATAAAACCGTTCTCCCAAACGTGCGATGCACCGACCGCACCGCCGCGGCTGTCGACGAAAGTATTGAGCTGTCTACCGAGCGGCGTATCGTAATCGTTGTAATCGCGTCTAAAGCCATCAGCATGCAGGACGATCGCGTCGGTGCCTCCCGTCACGCTGAATGCCCCGTCACCGCCGCTGTCGACTGTACTTCCGCCACCCTTGACCACACCGCGAAACCCGCGCTCAGGCAAAAAGGTCGGAATGCGCTGGTTGTCGATAGACACAACACCACCGATAGCCTGCGACCCGTAGCGCAAGGTCGATGGCCCGCGAACGACCTCGATCCGATCGGCGTCGGACGGATCGATCGGAATCGCGTGGTCCTCCGAGATGGCCGAGACGTCCTGAGACCCGATGCCATTTTCCTGAATGCGTATCCTGTAGCTGTCGAGGCCACGGATGATGGGCCGGTTGGTACCAGGCGCGAAGGTGGAGCCGGTGATCCCTGGCTTGTTCTGAATGCTGTCGGTAATCGTGGCGCCGGGATTAGCGAGGATTTCGCGTTCCGTCGCGACAGTGACGGGCACGAAACTATCCCCCGTCACAATGGCGAAGCCAGGGGGCGTATCGAGGTCAAGGACGCGCTCGGGAGTTTCCCCAACGGCTGTCGCGGAAGCAGGGCGCGATGTTCTACCTGCGCCGCTCGCAGCAGGCCCTGGCGCGCGGCTCGTGCGCGCGGGTGCCGTGCTCGTTCTCAGCGCTGCCCCTATCGAGGCCGTTGCGCCAGTTGGCTTCTGGATCGGGCTGTCCACGGTCACCTCGACCGGCGGAAGCTCGTAGACGTCACTTAGACCCTGGTCGGCTTGCGCGACGAGGTCGCCTTGCGCTCCATTTGACGTCTCTTGGGCGTTAGCTCCAATCGCACCACCGAACAACAACGAAAGTGTCGCGCACAGAACGGCTGTGCGCCTGCTAAGCCCAAGAAACACGGCTGCCCCCAACTGTTATTCTATAACAGGTTTTTCGTTACGCTATAACATAGCCCTGAGGGTTGCAAGCTCGGCCACAAGCTATCGAGACGTCCAGCGCTGGACCCGCGCTGCGGCGCAGGGCATCAGGCGTGAACTTTGCGCGGTCGCTTGCCGGTGCTGCCCTTGTCGTCGCCAGCATTCCGCTTCTGTTAAGCGCGCTATAGATTCGGCGAAAAGCCTGCAGTGCTCGGCGTCACGGGCGTCAGGACCTTTGCGCATAGTCGCGGGCGGATATAGCACGTTCCATTGTCGCCAGCCGTCTGTGTGCCGATCCCCTCTTGGGCAAGCTCGGATTTGGCACCAAGGTTAAACCGGAATTCGACATCTGCATCGGGCGCCCATCCCGAGCACATGATGCGCACGACGCCTTTGTAGGTATCGTTGCACTGGTTGCGGATACGGAACGTCCGGCCTTCCGGCGACAACTGGATACGCAGGCAATGGGGCGCCGCTTGATTGCAGGCGGACTCCTCGTGTTTGGCATTCGACGCGAAGGTAGCCGTCCACTGCTTGCGAACGGCCAACGCCGTCTCTATGTGGTCGACAACTTCCGAGATAACGATTTTTGGCGCGTCAAGCATGAGATTATGTCCCGCGTTGAGCGTTCGCATGCGGTAGGGACCGTCCATGAAATTGCCTGTTGCCATCGCTGAGGCCCGGCTGAAAGCGCGATCCTCTTCGCCCCAGAGAAACAGCGTCGGAGGCCTGACCCGGCTCGCGGGATCCAATGAGCGAAATTCGAAAGCCCGATACCAATCAAGCGCCGCACGGAGCGCGCCCGGCTCGCTGAATACGCTCCTGTATTCGGCGACCTGTTGTTCTGGGTGCCGGTCCCACTTCCACCGTGCAAGCAATGCCGCACGGTCGAAGCCCATGACAAGTTCTGGGATTACCGGAAAGCGATAGAACAAAACGTAGCTGCTGGCTGGCCATTGTGGGCTTGGATTGGACAGCGCCTCGGAAAGCGCCAGAGGGTGGGGCATCGACAACGAGGTCAGACTCAGAACACGTTCTGGGTGACGGTCGGCCAACGTCCAGGCGATTGCGCCGCCGAAGTCATGACCGATAACGTGGAACCGTTCAAAGCCAGCGGCGTCGGCCACGGCGAGAACATCGTTTGCGAGCTTGCCCTTCGTGTATGCGTTCTCCATACGAGGCCGCGCACCAGGACTGTAGCCACGCTGGTCAAAGGCGATGGCCTTGTAGCCCTTCTCTGCTAAGGCCGCGAGCATTGGCTCCCACATGATCGAGGTTGCGGGGAAACCGTGCAGCAGGATCACGCCTTCGCCGGCGTCATTGTTGCTACCAGCGCTGCGCGCGCGAAATGTCATGTTATTGGCCCGTATCCGAACCAGACCGTCCCCGGTTTCGTCGAAAAGGGGCAGGCTCTCTGTCTTTGCCGCGTGACAGTCCGGGCACGACGGAGCGAGCACAAGCCTATCGATCGCATAGGCCGCCGTAAGGGGTAGCAGCATCAAGGCCACGAATGGCCATGCTCTCTGCAGGTAGGTCATCGCGCGCCGTGGTCCGCCTGTCGGTGCCGCTGCAAGATAAGTTCCAGAAGATCAATGGCGAATCACCACAGAATTGTAAACGCGCTGACAACTCTTCTCTCAAAGCGTGGCAAGATTGCTGCAGTTCCTACGCTTCGGTATTTTCACGATGCCGTGTTGCGAGGCGGCGCCCAGATCCGCTGAAAGCTGTAGCCGGCGGCTCGTTCGTGAAGACCCTGGGTTTCGAGATCACGTGGCTTGTGCACGCCTAGCACTCCACGCGGGCGCACCGCTGCGTTGGACCGATCTTGACGGTCTCGAGCACTATCTCCGGGCAATTTTGACAAACGCGGTCAGGTCACGGCGTCGGAACGCCTTGACCCTGCTGCGCTGCAATATTGACCGGTCGGTCACGTATTCGCAGTATGTCGTCTCGGAGAGGAACAATGGGACGCCCAAGAGAGTTCGACATCGATCAAGCGTTGGACCGCGCCATGGGTGTGTTTTGGCAGAAGGGCTATGATGGCGCTTCGCTTCAGGACCTGCTTGGCGCAATGCAGATCGCTCGGGGAAGCTTGTACAAGGCCTTCGAAGACAAGCACAGCATCTATCTTGCGACTCTTGACAGGTACGACAGGACAGTGGTCGAAGCGGGGATCGCGTTTTTGAGCGACCCAGAAGCCGGCGATGGACTGACCAAGATCCGAACCATGCTGGAGTCTGTGAAGTCCGATAAGGCGCGGCGCGGCTGCTTCCTATGCAATGCGGCTATCGACCGGGCTAGCCTCGATGCTGCAGTCGAAACCAAGGTCGCGAAGATGCTGAGTCGTCTTCAGGATGCCATTGCCGTGGCGCTGAAACAGAGTCGGCGCGGAGCGCGTTGGTCGGAGGCGCGGCGGAGGTCTACCGCGGCGTCCATACTCAACACCTATATGGGTCTCCGAGTACTGGCTCGTGCCGGTCATTCCGCAAAAGCTCTACAAGCCATCATTGACAGAACGCTGGAAGCAATTTCCTAGCGCATAGCGCTGTGCTTCGTGCTGACACGGCGATCACGGTTTAGTTATAGACCGAACGGTCAAAAAACACGCATATGTGAGCGCATGTTAATTGAACGATCGGTCCCAAACCCAATATG
This sequence comes from Methyloceanibacter sp., assembly GCF_058506495.1. Lineage (NCBI taxonomy): Bacteria > Pseudomonadati > Pseudomonadota > Alphaproteobacteria > Hyphomicrobiales > Hyphomicrobiaceae > Methyloceanibacter > Methyloceanibacter sp. The sequence continues at coordinate 4,223 of NZ_JBZMXT010000122.1, forward strand.
ACTAGGCGTACGGAAACACTAACTCTCTCGAAGGAGAACACCGATGTTGAAGACGATCATGATTTCCCTGGCCCTGGTCACCGCTGGCGTTGCGCCCGTTGCGGCCGAAGGCTTCCCAAATCCCTTCCAGACGAATTTGGACCGGTAGGACAATTGCAAAGCTGCCACGTCCCCTCAGGCAGCCTGCTAACCGCACCTCTCAAAGGAGAAAGACAATGTTGAAGACAATCGTGATTTCCCTGGCCCTGGTCACCGCTGGCGTTGCGCCCGTCGCTGCCGAAGGTTTCCCGAATCCCTTCCAGACGAATTTCGACCGGTAGGACATTCGCAAAGCTGCCGCACCTCCCGAGGCAGCCTGCTAACCGCACCTCTCAAAGGAGAAAGACAATGTTGAAGACAATCGTGATTTCCCTGGCCCTG
>NZ_JBZMXT010000123.1:0-4600 GCF_058506495.1 Methyloceanibacter sp.
GTCCTTGTTTTCCTGGTACCAGCGTTCCGCCTGTACGACTTCCAACGGATAGGTCGATGCGATTAGGACGTTCGCGAGAAGGGGATCCGAATAAAGCGCAATTGGCGCCACGAGCTGTTCAAGCTCTGCTTCACTGAGCAGCCCATCTTGGGTCGAACCGTCAGCAGCATCTGTGTCGGCAGTCGTTGCAGCCAGCTGTGACGGCTCAGCAGTCCCATCTGCCTGGCCGTCTTGCGCAAGAGCAGTCCCTTGCACCCAAAATCCAAACGCTAGCGCTGCCGAAACCGCCAGGAACCGCACCGAGCTACCCATCATCACTGTCCCCACTTTTTCGACTGGGATAGTGAACCCCAACGTGTCGCGATCAGGCTCAGTCAGTCCCATACCAATGTCCTTCCCCGCGGAACCACCCCATAGACTCTAGTGCACTGTCTGCGAACGCCATACAGCAAAGGCACAAAGCATTGTGCAGCGGCCAGTAGACCGCATTTTTTGTGACTAAAACACGGCGCGCCGTAAAGAGTTGCATGGTCACTATACGAACAGTGCGACACGCTGAACAAACCACACCGCCGCTAAAGAGCCGATTCCATAACCGAGCGCCGTACGAAGCCACTTGCGATCAACGGGTAGCACCCGGCGAATTAGCGAACTTAGGCCGATCACAGCAAAAACGAACAAGAGCTGCCCGGCCTCGACGCCGAGATTGAAAGTTAAGAGCGCGAGCGGTACGTCGGATTGCGGCAGTCCGATTTCCTTCAGCGCACCCCCGAAGCCCAAACCGTGAAGAAGCCCGAAAGCAAAAGCGACTAACCACGGCGCGCGCTTAGTGAAATCCGTTTCTGGCCCCGTTTGGCGTACAATCTCAGCTGCCACGAACATGATACTGAAAGCAATGACAGCCTCTACGGGCGCTGGCGGAATTTGGGCCCAACCAAGCGCCGCGAGGGCGAGTGTGATGCTGTGCGCCACTGTGAACGCCGTGATGACTTTGACCAGCATCCATACGTCTCGAACGAGGAGCAGCAGAGCAAGGACGAACAGGAGATGGTCGATTCCGAGGAGAATGTGCTCAACGCCCAGAAGGAAATAGGTGCGGGCCGTCTCGATCCAAGTCGGCGCTTTCGCGACTGTAAAGAACGGGCTGTCAGGGGTCAGACGTGTAGCCTGTATGGCACCATCCTCAGACTCCACGCGCACGACGACATCGGTAAATGTGCCTGATAGGCCATCGATCGAAACCTCACGCTCCGCCAGACCCTCAGAGCACTGCACCGCACGATGCTCAAGAACTGCCGCGCCAGCGCGTTCGGTCCGCGGCGGCGACCTATCTTCGCAGTCCGCAGGCAGGCGAACATACAGGCCAAGGCGCATGTCACCACGGGCGGGCACCTTGAACCGGATGTCGTAGGCCTCAGCACCTGTTTGCTTGATCTCAAGGAAGCCCGGACGTAGTTCATGCGCCGCGGCCGCGCTGTGAAATGCAAGCACAAAAAGCGCAGCGATGAAAAGCCGGATCACTTGGCGTCATCCTTGTCGTCACCTTCGGGCAGATCCGATTTTTTCGGCTCGGGCAGAACAACCTCGTACTTTGCCCGCAGCTTGTCGTAGGCATCCGTTTGGAACGCCTGCCGCTTGAGATTGCGCCAATCCCGCAAAACGGCATCCCGGACTTCATCGAGTTTCGGGTCGTAGCCGTCCTCGCGCTGATTAACCCGCACGAGATGCAAACCGTAAGGCGACTGGATCGGTCCTATCCATTTGCCCTCGGGAGCATCGGAAACCAGCTTGGCGAAGACATCGCCGAATTCCCGTTGGATCACACGTAAGGGAGACAGCGGCATTGTCTTCGGCAGCAGCGTGGGATCGCCGAGTTCAGCCGGATCTTCGCCCGCCTTTGCGGCCTTCAGTATCTCCTCCGCACGTTTCTCAGGGTCTCCATTGGACGACTTCGGATTGATGAAGACTTGTTCGAACGCGAGCTCGGGATCTACGCGATAGTTTTTCTTGTTATCGTCGAGATAGGCCTGAAGCGCGGCATCGTCCGCGGTCAACGCCTCCTCATCGGGCTCGGATAGGAACTCCATCTTCTGCTGCATGCGACGGCGGATGAGGGTGTCGTCGCGGTCGAGACCCAGCTTGACCGCCTCGCGGTAGTAGACTTCTTCTTTAATGTAAGCATCGAGAAGCCCGCGCAGTTCTTGGGGCGTCGGCGGGCGTTGCCAGGTCTTGGCAAATATCTGCGCAAGCTGAAGAACGCGACCCTCGGTTACAACGATGCGATCTCGCGTTTCGGCTTCGTCGCCGTCTGCGAGAAACGCATAGGCTGCAAAGACGACGGCCCCGATTAGAACGAAGTGGACAAGCGGCTCACGCGCGAGCCTCGAAAGCAACTGCATCAGGCTAGCCTGCAGCCTCCATAGCGCCATCTGGCGCGTCAGAGTACGCATCTTCCCGTTGGCCACGCATGACAGCTCTCAAGGTCTCTTGCTGCTCCTTAGGACCGTATAATCGGATCAACCCTTGCGACTCGGCCACATCGTACGTGATGACGCCCGCGTTCAATGCACGAACGACGGCCCCTTCGGTCACAAGGACTGCTTCGTTCTTACCGGGGCCACTAACATGGACAGTCACACCAAAGCCTTCCTGCCCGGCGGCGTAACGAGTCCATAGCATCGAGTCGAGCAGCACGACGGTAAACCCGAATTGTTGATTAGGTCCGGCTCCAAGAGCCTTTCCCAGTTCTTCCAAACCTGCTGTAGCGCGTTGATAGGCGAAGAGATCCTTAACCACACGGCGAGGTCTTGGTGGCAGCAATCCGCTGTTCTGCGCCTGCCAAACGGCGGTCCTGACGTAGAGAGACTTTGGATAAATGAAATTCATCGTGCCGCGCGCGATATCACTGGGATTGTGATAGCCGCACGCAAACGCAGTGGTCGCCGCGAACACAAGACCCACTGCGAGCACGGCGCCTGCAGTGACGTATGGACCAATCCTAGGTACGACTCTCATCGACTACACTCTTAGCCCAATGGCATCAGCTCTTCGGCGTGTACCAGATAGGCGAAGAGTATGCGCGTTCTTGCGTGGTCATTGGGACGTCATCGGACATTTCAACATTGAACCGCTTTGCATCGTAGGCGGTCCAACGCGGTGTTGGAATTTCAATAACACGCGCATAGTAAAATGCCCGCTGATCTGGCTCGAAGTCGGGATCTTCCCAGACTGCGATCAGTTCAGGTGCGCCGATCGTATTGGTCCAGGTTGCGTTCTTCACATCGACGGTGCTTCCAACGGGCGGCAGCTTGCCCTCCGCGTCGGGCTTGCGATTGTCGCTCCAAACGACATCGTAGACCTTCTCTTGTGTCTCGCCGTTGTTGTCGATCCAGCCCTTGACGATTTGCAAGCGATCGAGATTGCCGCTAAGCGGGTCCTTTAAGGCAGCGACGAGAAACGTCGGCGCTTTGCCCTCGGGCGGGTTCTCAAGGTCGCCGCCCATCGGCACACCTTTCGCATAGCCGATCTCCGCGGGTGTCCGGCTACCCGCATCACTTTCGACAAAGTCCCAACCCCCAAAGAAGCGCAGGCCAATTCGAGACCCGGTCGTAGCATAGACTTCCTTGCGCTGCATCGCATCGAAAATGGCGCGTCGCGTATTCTCAGGAGCCCATACGGCCGCGAGGCCCGACGAAGCCATGTCATAACCGAGAATGCGGGTCGGCCCGAACTCGCCCACTACATGCTCCCAGCGATTGGGCTCGGGCTCGACGCCTGCGTGCTTACCAAAGAAGTTGTCTTCCTGAGCAGTCGCCATGGCCGTGTGACTGTCGGTCGAACCAACCATGCCAAACTTGTACGGATTTGTGCCGAGCTGCGCTTCGAGCTTCATGCCGTTCTTCAAGGCCTCACGCGCATACTCGTATTGGAGCATCCATTCTTCCTTTGGAACTGGGCCGAGATTGGCTTTGTCCCAGGTTTCGTAATCCGCGAACTCATCGTTCGGCGAAAGGACGGGATGCGTCTCGCCGTCGCCCTTGATCTGGGTGGCCTCATACAAGGGCTCCCATTTCGCACGTGTCTCGGCATAATCGCCGGTCAGTGGCTTACCGGTCGCGGGGTTCGTCTCTACAGGGAACATCAAGCCATTTGAGACATTGCCGTTATGGGCCAACGCGAGTACGCGGCCACCGGTCTTTTCCTCATAGGCTTCCATCCACTTCCAGAGATCTTCCGGATTGAAGCTGCTCTCGGTGGTGAAGGGCAACATTTGCTGCGCGCGGATGGCCCCGTCCCGATAAAGCACATTCCGGTGCAGATTGTTTCCACCCTCCGTAGACGTCCACTCGTAGCCGATGATGGTCGTAAACTTGCCCGGCTCGTTGAACTTGTCGGCTGTCTCGAGATACTCATCCCAAACTGTCTGAACGAAACGCGGATCGAGCGCAGCAGCAGGCATCTTGATATCGCTGACACCTGCAAACGACTCGATCACCTCCATGGTCGCTTTCAGCGCATCATCGCCGCCCGCATTGAGGCGCTTGTTCCAATCGCGAAGCTGCGGGTCGCGCATGAGCGTAACATCGCCGGCCACGATCTC
>NZ_JBZMXT010000124.1:0-4590 GCF_058506495.1 Methyloceanibacter sp.
CGAGCTTTTTGCTCGCGAGCCTATTCGCACTATCAGCGACCTCAAAGGCAAACGAGTTGGCATCAACGAAATGCATCTCGGGGAACACTTGTATATATCAATTATGGCCGCGTATGTCGGGCTAGATCCGAAGAAAGATATTAAATGGGTAACCAGCAAGACCGGTCCTCCGTTGGAGCTGTTTGCTGCGGGCGAGACCGATGCCTTCCTAGGCTTTCCACCCGAACCCCAAATGCTTCGGGCCCGCGGACACAAGCGGGTCATTCTCAATACGGTTCAGGATCACCCTTGGTCGCAATACTTCTGCTGCATGATGTACGGCAATCGCTCCTGGGTCCGCAATCATCCGGTTGCCACCAAGAAATTCCTGCGTGCAATGTACAGGGCTGCGGCAGTGTGTTCTTCCAAACCGGAAAATGCGGCTCGACAGCTTGTGGATGGCAAATTCGCGGAACGGTACGACTATGCGCTGGAGACTATCAAGGCGATACCCTACGATCTCTGGCATGAATACGATTCCGACGACACAATGCGGTTCTACGCGCTCCGATTACATGATGCGGGGATGCTGAAGAACAATCCCAAGAAAATCCTTGAGGAAGGCACCCAATTTAACTTCCTTAAAGATCTCAGACACGAGATGAGAGGATAAGCCGTGCGGGAGGCGTTTTCATGCTATCGGCCCCAAATGCCTGCGGGCACATCCGGCAGAGACTGCCACCCGATTATCAAAACAACTTTAGGAACAGCACGCCAATACCGCCGCGTCCTTTTCCTTACGTGGCCTGGAAGCTGCGCCCAGGCCTCCATGCAGGAAAACCGAATCGGGATGCCTTGGCGGGATCGAAGTAATTCACACCCAAGTTGATGACAAGCCTTGATCCACCTGCGGAACCCAGTAGTCGACGCGATCTCACGCGTGCCGATCCGCGTGCAATCAAAAATGCTTGCGGCATTTCTACTGATGGTCGGGCTCCTCATCCTACTGGGCGCATTGGGTTTGCAGTCTCTTAGGGAGATGAATGAGCGCAGTGAGGAGCTCAACGAACTCCAACGCAAGATTACCGCTTATCGCCATGTCCAACACGGCACAACGCGTCAACTCTATGGCGTCACATCCGCTTTACACTCTCAAGATGATCGAGCACTGGATGGCGTGCTTCGCCAACTGAGCCAATTCGGATACGATTTGGATCGCCTACAGTATGTGGCAAAGGACGAGCGCGAAGTGCTCTCCAAAGTCAGAATGGATTATGAGCGCTTCATTGAGGCTGTCTCCAAGGCAATTAATTATGCCCGGGCAGGTCGTTTAGCGGAAGCCCGTGCCTTACAGTTGAACGAAGCCCGCCCCCTTGCTGACCGTCTTGAGCGTCTTACGAACAAACTCGTCAACTTGGCCGAGGCCGATATGCTGGCGGGTATCAAGAAAAGTCGACAGGCGTACAGCAACTCCAGAATTTTCGTTGTGGGCTTTTCGGTGGGTAGCATTCTGTTGGCTCTCGGCCTTGGGTATGTCTTTTCCTGGTCAATAATTCGGCCGCTAAAAAAGATCGAAACGCGACTACGCAAAGTAGCCGCCGGCGAGTTCACAGAGCACGTAACGGTTGCTAGCCGCGATGAATTGGGCGAACTGGCCGCTAACCTGAATCGTACTTGCGACGAGCTTGCTCGACTGTACCAGGAACTCGAAGAGGCAAGCCGACACAAGTCACAATTTGTCGCAAACATGAGTCACGAACTGAGAACACCTCTAGCGGCTATGCTTGGATACACAGAGCTGTTGCTTGACGGCTTGTTTGGTGAGTTGCCAGAGAAAGCAATCGCGAGACTTGAACGAGTGCAGGCGAACGGCAAGCACCTCCTCGGCCTGATTAACGCGGTTCTTGATATCTCTAGAATCGAGGCCGGACAGTTTAGTCTCAACCTGGGCGAGTATGCTCTAAGCAGCCTTATCGAGACAGTGCGTGTGGCAACCGAGTCGCTTGCTTCGGAGAAGGGCCTTGAGCTTCACACAGAAGTTGCGCCGCAATTGCCCTCTGGCTTTGGCGATGAACAACGGTTGATGCAGGTTTTGCTCAATCTTGTTGGCAATGCAATCAAATTCACTGACAAGGGAACGGTCGCTGTCGCTGCCAGCCTAGAGAATGATGAGTTCGCGATTTATGTCCGCGACACGGGACCCGGCATTGCTCCCGCTCAGCAGGGACGCATATTCGAGGAATTCCAGCAGGTCGACAGCACCGACACTAAGACAAAAGGTGGCACAGGGCTTGGATTGGCAATTTCCAAGCAGATCATCGATATGCATGGTGGCCGTATCTGGGTGGAGTCGGAACTCGGGGCTGGCGCGACGTTCCACATCAGGCTTCCCGTAAGGGTGCCAGCACAAGGAGCAACCACGTGAAAGGTCGTGTGCTCATTGTCGACGATCAAGAAGACTTGCGCGACGTCCTGCGCTTGGCTCTGGAAGGCGCTGGCTACAGTGTGATCGAAGCGCAGAACGGGAGGGAGGGTGTTGAGAAGGCGGTCCATGAGCGCCCGGATCTGGTGATTATGGATATCCAAATGCCTGTGCTCGACGGCTACGACGCCACCCGCGAGATCAAGTCGTCGCCTGATATTTCGCGAACGCCGATTATAGCCCTCAGTTCATTCGCGATGAAGGGCGATGAGGAGAAAGCGCGCGCGGCTGGCTGTGACGACTATGTCACCAAGCCATTTAGCCCAAAGCAGATGGTCGCGCTTGTCCGCAATTATATTGGAGAGTCTGGTTAGGCCGTGCCGCCGCCATCCGCCGGTCGTGCATCGGCCCGATCTTATCGCACTACCAATTCTAGGCTGGTCGTTCTCTATCAGGGCAGCCATATGATCAAGAGCGCCTCCTTTCCCGGCCTACAATATTGCGACTGCTAAGGGACGAAGTGTGTCACCAGTCGCCTTGAGCAAGTGCGGCAACGCAAGTCTTCTTCCTACCGAAAACATCGGTCAGCTTTTCGGTAGGACAGTGGGCTGCTAAAATCGCCATACAAATGCAGAAGGCAGAGCGGTCCGTGAACTTCATTAATCGGCTCTAATGCCTCAAACCGCGCAATCGCCAGCAGACAACCGGCTGCCGTAGGCCCTTGAAGGTGATCTCGCCCAGGGGTTCTGCTTCGATCAGGTCATTCGTGGCAGTTACCACTCTTTGCGTGATTAGAATCTCGTCTCGCTTTGCTTCGTCGCAAAGCCGAGCCGCCTGGTTCACGACGGTGCCGATAGCGGTATAGTCGACGCGGCCATAAAATCCAATCTTGCCGATTGTTGCGTATCCGTTTGCGACACCCACACCGAACCCCAGCTGATAACCGAGCGTCAGCCAATTGTCGCAAAGCTCAGCGATCTTGTCCCGAAGTTCCAACGTTAGGCGAACGGCGCGCGCTGCATGATCTTCCATTCTTACCGGATCATTGAAGACGATCATCAAGCCATCGCCCAGGAAGCGGTCCAGCGTACCTCCATACTTTTCGACCAAAGGGCCAGCCTCTGCATGGTAGTCGGCCAAAACGGCCATGACTTCCTCCGGCTCCGAGACTTCGGAGAAAGCAGTAAAACCGCGAAGATCGCAGAATACGACAGTGATTTCACGGCGATGGCTGTCCAGAATGCTTTCATCGCCGGAAGTGACGACCATTTCCGCCAGCTGTCGTGGAAGAAATCGCCTTAGTCGTTGCATACGGTCTAGCTCGTTGACCTGCGCGGCCACCCGGGTTTCAAGTTTCTGATTAAGTTCCTCAAGTTCTTCCTTTTGCCGCTGCAACAGATGCGATTGATCTTCAATTGTATCGTGTAGCTCCTTGATGCGTAGTAGCGATCTCACGCGCGCTACCAGCGATGCCTGATCGACAGGTTTGGTGAGATATTCATCGCCGCCAGCGTCGAGCCCCGCCACAATATCAGCCGTCTCGCCTTTGGCCGTCACAAGAATGATCGGCATGAAGGGGAGCGATTCGTCACGCTTGAGCCGACGGGCGACTTCTAGGCCGTCGATCTTGGGCATCATGACATCCAGTAGGATTAAGTCAGGCTGATCAACTTGTGCGCGCTCCAGACCCTCGGCACCATCCCGCGCTGTTATCACTTCGTAACCTTGGCTCGTCAGACGCGTCTCCAGAATTTCGACGTTCGCTTCATTGTCGTCAACAACGAGGATCAGTGGCGTTTCGCGCACGTGTTACTCCGTTTTGTCGAGATGCTCGCAAACCTTAGCAAGCCATTTACCCGGACTAAAGGGCTTTGTTATGTAGTCTTGATGGCCGACTGCTGGAGCTTTCGTGTCGTCTCCAGCTAGGCCGTGGAGTCAATTGATCTCAAGAAGATGCGGATGGAGGCAAGCTGGATGAAGGCGAAGAAGTTGGCGCCGAGTTTGTCGTAGCGGGTGGCGATGTGTCGAAACTGCTCGAGCTTATTGAAGAAGCGCTCGACGCGGTTGCGTCCGCGGTAGACCGCCTTCTTCCATCGGTACTTCCTCTTGCGATTTCCACGGTTTGGGATGTAGGGCTTGGGCATTCGAAACGCTTCACAAACTCGACCGTTTGTCGGGTGAAAAAATCG
>NZ_JBZMXT010000125.1:0-4565 GCF_058506495.1 Methyloceanibacter sp.
GATAACGACACAAGACTTCTTTCGATCAGTTCAGCACACAGCAATTGCCGTCAGTATGGAGAGGCGCACCAGGCCGCGCCGTGCCTTTGTAGCCTGACCTGCAATGTGAAGAGAGGACACCCGGGATGACCTTTCAGACCGACTATGCGGGACTCGCCGCGCTCGCAATCTGCGCGTCGCTTCTGCTTGCCATGTATGACCGCGCCCTTATGCCGGAACACGAAATCTTCGGTGTGCTGCGCGACGCCGCGACAACGCACGAAAACGCAGTCGGTAGGGACGGGGAGAGGGAAAGGCACCTAGCGGTCGTCGATCTCATCGACCAGATTATAGCACGCAGCAACTCGGTCCAGAGGCGGCAAACGGGCGAGACTTTCAGGTTGGGCGGCTTCGTTTCACCTGATTACCCAGACAGGTCCTCTTGGCGCCACAAGTGTTGAATATTTTATATAAATGAACTGTTTGGCTCCGGGCCAAGAAGCGACATCGAGGCTTGGGCCGCTGCGGTGTCGCGACAGAGCATGCAGTCAATCGCTCCGCGAGCGCATCGCCTCGTCGTACATTCGTTGGGCGTCGGTCGTGAGCGCATTTCGCGAAGGGGCGCGTAAGTACATCATGTGCCCGCCCTGGTACATTTTCATTTCGACCGGCACCGCACCATCGATGGGCTGTATGTGATCTATCAAGTATTGCGATACCGCGTAGGGCGTCACGAGATCGGTACAACCGGTGGCGACCAAGATGCGCAGTGACGGAAGTTGTGTACGCGCCTCTTGGAGATCATCGAGTGCCCCGGCATAGCCTTGCCGCGGTGGGGATAAACCGTAATCCCACTGGCTGCTGACTTTGCGATTGAGCAAGTCATAGGCAAGATCGGTCGCATAGCCGAGGTCGTCTCGCGCATAAGCGACAAATGCTGGACTGAGGGCGGACACGGCGTAGTCGAGGATCGGGTCGGAATGATACCTGCTGGCGGGCCGGGGTAACGCCACGCTGACTGATCCATCGTAAAGGCTCAGGGCGCGATCGTGTCTTCGGCGGAATGCGTCGGTGAAGTCGCTGACCGACACACGCCCATGATGTCGCGCGATCCTATCGATTGGCAGCCCCGTGAAGTGGGCGAGCGTCTCATTGATCTCGGGATCCTCTCGCATTCCTGCAACCAGATGTTCGACGTAGCGCCCGCGCGCAAACGTTTCGACTTCCTTGAGCTTGGCAGGGTCAGGTTTCGTTCCTGTTTTCAGCTCAGCATGGGCGCATGCAATCGAGGGCAGTGACAGGGCGATCGGCAGCACTGTGACTGCATCACCCCGGATCAAAGAGAACTCGATCACGGGGGAGATCAGAACGGCTCCGCGAACTTTGAAGCCGGAATGCAGCAGGCGCTTGGCAACCAAAATAGCTCGGAAACCGCCGTAGCTTTCACCCACAATGAAGACAGGATCGAGCAAGCGCCCTTGGCGCGTCAGATAGAGGCGTGCAACTTCGCTCATGGCTTCTGCGTCTTGGTCAACGCCGAAGAACTTCTTCTTGGCTCTGTCCTGTCCAACGACGGCGCGGCTGTAACCCGTCGCCACGGGGTCTACGAATACCAGATCCGTGAAGAGGAGCCACGTGTCAGGATTGTCCACCAAGCGTAATGGATGTAGGGCCGCCGAGCCTTTGTCATCGAAAGGGACGGCACGTGGTCCAAGCGCCCCAATGTGAAGGAAGGCGGATGCCGCGCCGGGCCCGCCGTTGAAAACGAAGGTGACCGGCCTCGGCCGCCTTGCAGCGTCTGCCGCGTAGGCGGTGTAGAAGACATGCGCCGCCAGCGTTCCATCGCTCTCGATTAGAGGCAGCGTTCCCGCCGTGGCCGTATAGCTGATATGCTGTCCGCCGACGTCGATCTCGTGCCTGCTAGCAGCGTCAGGGCCGGGTGTCAGCGACTTGGCGACAGTCGAGGCTGGCGGGGACTTTGCCGCCTTCGCTCCTTCACCGGCCCAGGCATCGTCGACGGACAAGTTTGCAATGGCTAGCGCAAGTGCGGCGAGTATTGAGATAGTGCGCATCGTGCATTTCTCCGGGCTGGAGGAGGAAACTTGGAAGTTGGAAGCCATGGGCAGCGATCGTCAAGGTTGCTTGCGCCGAAGCCTTGAACAGGATGTCGTAGATCACCGCCTTGTTGGTGTAGGCGAGGTCGGCGATCGGTGCTGGCAGTGTGTAGACGACATGGAAGTAGGGCACGGGCAGCAGTTCCGCTTCCCGGTCCTCGAGCCAGTCGCGCGCCGCCGCCCCCTGACACTTGAGACAATGGCGGTTGCGACAACTCTTGCCACGTCGCCGCTTCCCGGCCTTGACGCTCTGCGGCATGTCGAGTTGGTCGAGCGGGCTCTGAATGGCTGTGATGAGGCCGGTGGCGACCCGCGTATAGCTCGCGGTCGTCTCCAGCTTCTCTTGCTTGAGCAGCGTCTGGATCGTTCTGATATCAGCGCCGCGATCGAACATATGCGTGTGCGTGGAGAACGAGTGCCTGCGAAAATGACCCGTTTGAAAGGACGTTGCCATGCTGCCGCGACAGTTGCAGCATGCACGTGTTCCCGCAATCTCCTAGGCCACGGTCAACAATTTCATGTTGGAACCTTGATGCGTAGACTTTTGAGGCGCCTTCGCTCAACCGCGATATCCATCGCTAGGATAACAGGAAACGGCTATGATCTCAGAACAAGAAATCAAGATATTTGCACGCCTTAGGGCTCATGAGATTCTGATCCAAGATCTTCTGTGCCATGTATTCGAGCACGACCCTAGTGCTCTTAGGGATCATGCCGCGCGAATGTATGCGCGCCTGGACATTGGCAAGTTGCCAGGTCTTTCCCCAGAAGAGCAGGCGCGCATGTCGTATGAGACGCAGGAGTCTATCGCCCGAATTGTGGAGGAAACGGCATGTCGTACCGAAGAGCGTCGCATCCGATAGCATCTGATTGCGGAATTTCTGACCCTGGCCTTTTAGACTCTTTGGCTGAACGAAGTAGGTTTCGTGGAGGCCAGCGCGCGCTCGGGGGTCTCGCTTTTACGACTGTAGCGGCTGCAAGCAATGCGGTAACAAGCAAAGCGGTAAAGAGACTCGGCAGATAGTGGTGTCCAGTGAAGCTAACTGGAACTCAGAAAATTAGCACCGGACATAAGGTCGGCGCATTGCCTGAAATATTGGCGTGGACTGCTCTATTGCCACCCCTAAAAAACCAATTCCATGGTCGAAAATAAGGCAAGGCTGCCCCGTGAGGCTTCGGACTGGATCACGGCTCCCTTTGCACGGTTTCTGAAGATCGAGGCGGCCGCAGCTGGCCTGTTGCTTTTGACCGTTCTTGTCGCGATGTTTTTGGCCAATTCGGCTTGGGCCGAATCTTATCTGGCATTCTGGGAGACCCCGATTGGCCTGACATTCGGGACGTTGGACTACACCCGTTCCTTGCGGCACTGGATCAATGACGGGTTGATGACGCTCTTTTTCTTCGTGATTTCTCTCGAGCTCAAGCGGGAGATTGTTCTTGGTGAATTGCGCAATCCCCGACTGGCTGCGCTTCCCCTTGCAGGGGCCGTCGGAGGCATGGTCGTACCGGTCTCCCTGTATCTGGCGTTGATGACCGGACAGCCCGGAATGCACGGTTGGGGAACCGTCATGGCGACCGACACCGCGTTCGTGATCGGATGTCTTGCGCTCTTCAGCAGCCGGATCCCGCCAAATCTGCGTCTGTTCCTGCTTTCCCTTGCGATCTTTGATGATGTTGGAGCCATACTCGTCGTTGCCTTCGGCTATGGCGAAGCGATGAACTGGACCGCTCTCGGGCTCGGAATTGGGGGGCTCGGGGTGGTTGCAGTCGTTTCGCGCTTCGGGATCAGAAGCATTCCCGTCTACTTTCTCCTTGGCGGCATAATCTGGTTGTGCTTCGACGCCTCGGGCATCCATGCGACGATCGCCGGCGTCATCCTCGGACTGATGACGCCAACCCGCGTTTGGGTGAGCGACGCGAGACTGCGCGCGGTTCTCGGGCGTGTTCTTGCCTATCCGGCAGGCGAGCATTGGAGCGGAGACACCGCAGACCGCCGCGATCTCCGTCAGGCTGGCCGTGCGGTGTCGGAATCCCTCTCGCCCGTCGAACGGCTCGAAATCATGCTGCATCCCTGGGTAGGCTTTGCAATCATGCCGATCTTCGCGCTGGCGAATGCCGGCATCACGATCCATGGCGCTGATTTCGGGCATTCTGTCTCGGTGGCGATTATCGTCGGCCTGGTGCTGGGTAAGCCGATTGGCGTTTTCGCCTTCAGCTGGCTCGCTGTCCGTTGCGGCTTGGCGCTGCTGAGCCCAGGTCTATCTTGGCCATACGTCGCGGCTGGCGCTTTTCTCACCGGAATTGGGTTCACGATGTCGCTGTTCATTGCTGGCCTGGCGTTCGAGCCGGCAATTCTCAACGCTGCAAAGCTTGGAATCCTTTCGGCTTCGATTTTTGCCGCGGTGATCGGTAGTTTGATGCTGTTCCGACTGGCATCCCTTGCACCGCGGAGCTAGGGAACCTCTGAATAAC
>NZ_JBZMXT010000126.1:0-4470 GCF_058506495.1 Methyloceanibacter sp.
GTTATGACCCCAGGAATTCATTGCTGCCGAGAAGATGACGATCTTGCGAAGGCGGTGCGACATATGAAGCAGCTCAAGCTGCGTAGATTACCCGTGATAAACAACAGAAAGCGAATGGTTGGTATGCTTAGCTTGGGTGACCTCGCACATTTCGCACCGAGCCATCTAGTATCGGAATGTGTGAAGAGCGTCACAGCACATCACTAATACGGAGTCCTACATTTTCTGTGGTCAATGCCACAGCGCTGGCGTCGATCGTGTAGTCAGCTCGTCGAACGCCTGTCGCCGGAAAAAGAAGCCAAAGAGTTCAATAGGTCGGGGAAGGTATCGCATGCGTGATAGTCCGCAACCTCCATCTACTGGGTCTGCTTCTGGAGAAGCAAGCCGCTCTCAGTGGAACGTGGCTTTAGACACCGTGGCTGAGGCGATAGCTTTCGAAAACGTAGTCCACGTCCCCTTCTCACAAGGTAAAGCCTCGGTAGGGCTGATCGGCAAATGCTTTGATCCGAACTCAGAGGCCACCGTGATCGACCACTGGCGGCAATGCCACCTAAGCGCGCGGCGTATTGCACAGCTGTCACGCAAAGCCGTTTTAGGATCTGGTGACTATAGGAAACCTGAAGAACGCCGTGGCTGCGGTTTGTATCAAACGCCCTGTTGCGAACAGATCTTTGAGCACGAAAAATTTCCGTATTTCACGGGGGTAAAGGTCACCGCTGGTGATGAGCCCTGGTGCCTTGTCCTTGAGCGTTCGGCTGAAAAAGGGCCTTTCTCCAGGACAGAGCTTAAGAGACTCGGCCAGTTGTCGTCGTTCCTTTCGACTGCGGCAAGCGAAATACACTCGATTGGCATCGCACAGGCCGAAGCCATATTGGCTATTCTTGATGTGCTTGCGATGCCCGCTGCTTGGGTGGACGAATGTGGCTGCATGCGGAGTATGAACCAGGAAGCAGAGCGACTCTTCCAAGGGGCTGAGGTCACTTGTCGTCATGGCAAAATCGTTTGTTCCGATCGAGCAGTCAGACAAGATCTAGATCGGAAACTTTCTCAGTTCCTCCATGCTGGTGCACCAGCCGTTTCCTGCGCCCCGCTTGTATCCATCCAGCGAGGAGACAAGCGTCACCCGTTGCTTGTCTCAGGTTTGCGGCTCAACTGCGTCTCGAAGGATATCTTCGGCAGTTACAAGGCGATCCTGACATTCACCGACTTAGATAAGTCTATGGCCCTCTCTGCGGACGACCTTTGTCAGCTCTTCCACCTGACCTCAGCAGAAGCGCGTTTGGCCGTTGGTCTTGCGAATGGTAAGAGCCTCGATGCCGTGGCGAAGGAATCCAGCATCAAGAAGCATACAGCCCGTCACGAGCTCAAATCGGTTTTTTCAAAGCTCAGCGTTCATCGTCAATCTGAGCTTGTGGGGTTGCTAACCAGGTGTATGCCACGGGCATAGGCTTAGCAGCTGAGTGACGAGGCCACCTGCTTAGCTTCGTTGGCTGTACCACTTTGCGGAAACCATGCGATTTCGCAGAGAGGACTAATATCGAAGAGATCCGCATTGAGAGCGCGTTAAGGCAAAAAAGGCCCCGAGACAGGAAAGATGCCGCGGGGCGAAAAGGCTAAGTTGCTAAGCATCTGCATCAACAGTCCTCTTAATTCTTCAACCTTCTTGGCCCAAGCCCGACAGACTTGGTTGTATAAAAATCGCCTCCGGATGCCGCATGATCTGGTTCGGGTCATTAGCCGGCATCGGGCTTTCGGGCCTGGACGACCGCCTTTCATCCGTCAGCAGACGTTCTCATCCGCATCATTGACGTCAGCGACGTGCCAACAGTGGACGTGGCGCGATTGGAAGTCGACTGGCTCGCTCATCAAAGAATCCTACTTGTCATGCCGGGGGGCCGGATGCGCAGGTTTTGCTCTCACAAAGCAGCGCTTGGTCGGGCATTGATCCGTTTGTACCAGTCATGAGCACGTTCGGCGCTGGGCGGTAACTCAAGCTTTAACCAACCAGCGAATTCGATAGTGACGAATGCCATGATATCCGCTGCTGAAAAGCTGGCGCCCGCGACGTAGTCGTCCCCTCTAAGAAGATGGGCCTCGAATGTCTCAAGGAAGTGAGCGACCCGTGCCGCTCCACGTCGGGCAAGCTCGGGGATTTGGTCGTAGTCGATAGGCCCGGTTAGCGCACGGTCTTTGAAACCGGGCAGCTCGTTGCGAATTGCCTCAGCTATCGCATAGAAGCCGTCGAGATCAACTCGCCAAATGCGGTCTGCAATCAGTCCCTTCTCTTCAGGGTTCGTTCCCAGTAACGGTGGTAAGGGCTTGTGGGCTTCAAGATAGCGCCAGCACCCCTGAGACGATGTGAGGTGCAGGCCAGTCTCGGTTTCGAGAACGGGTACGGTGCAGTAGGGATTCTTCTCCGTGAAGTCCGCCTGTAGGTGAGCACCAGAACGAAGATCAATTTCAACAGTCTCGATGTCGAGGTTTTTCTCGGCGATGAACATGCGGACGAGCCGCGCGCTAGGTGCAGTCTTGCAATCGAAGAACTTCATGAGGCTTTGCTCCTGTCCCGTGTGCGGAGGCGTATTGGACCTCCGAATACCAACCTCCCACCGTCCGCTTTACACTCAAGAACAGATATCCCGGCCTCGGAAACGATATCCGTTAATTGCCACGAGCGGACGGGCGCGACCAACAAGGCAGGGTCGCGCTTCGCCTCGAAAGCTGAGCCGTTACTCGACTAACTCAATTTCACCCGGTCGCCAGGTCTTGTCGAACCACGCCTCAGTTGGGCTGTAGAGCCGAAGCAGTGCAAACCACCCCTTATTCGGCACGGTCTGAATCCAGTTGGCTTCTTTGCCTTCAGGGGCTTCTGGTCCGAAGTAAATGTCAATCGACCCGTCATCATTGGTGAGCAGTTTGTCTCGCTTGTTGTTCTTGTTCGGATAGGGCTGATCGGTTTGCAACATCGAACGCGTCTGTGAGTCGTAGACCACGATCGACATAAACTTCTCCGCTGGCGCATCTCCTGGAAGGTTCAGTTTGTAGGACTTGCCGCCGTCCAGGTAGTTGCCATTCTCGTCCAGGTAGCCCCACGCATATTGCGAGCCCTTTCCGATCAACTTCCAGACCATGGCTGGCGAGTTGAAGGTCGCCATGTAGAAGTACTGCGCTCTTGCATCTATATCGCGGCCGCCCATGCCCTGATCTTTGAGGTACTCGTAGGAGTTACCGATCATGCCACGCTTCCAGTAGCTATCCTTGTATAGAAACTCTTCCTGGTTTCGTTCGTACCAGAACAATGCTCGCGCCGTTGCATTGCCTAATTTCGCTGCCTGAACGAGGATCTTTTTCATCCTGCCATCCGGGGCAAACGGCTCGCCCTTCTGGATACCAATGGACGCAAAGAGACCGCGCAGTTCAGGATCTATGAATTCGAGCGGCTCACGGTCGACCACGCTATGAAGCTCTTCGAAGAACTCGTACCTCGCAGAGTGAACCGTGTTGAAGGCGGCTCCCGTCCCTTCGATGAATTCCATCGCTGGCGGATTGGCGGCAGCCTTTAACGGGTAGATTTTCACTCCCTCCCTGAACAGTTTGCTGGAGTAATCCGGCTTTCCGTCCTTCAAAAACCCGCGCAGCAGGACCCAGACTGCATAACTGCGCGACTCCGCTATCGTGAAATCACCTTGCGGAACGAGGCCATCTAAGTCCTCTTTCTCATAACCGGGAGGAAGTATCAGGAACTTTCCGCCATTTCCCTTGTGAGGCCCGGGAGGGCCCATGTCGACGATGTTACGGGAAAAGGAGTCAATCATGATACCGGGGCCCGTTCCGGCCGGGATCTCCACCACGGTTGGTCCATCGCGTTCTAAGTCGAGAAACATGGTGAGATAGACTGTCCCGGCATTGCCCGTCAGGAACAGTGAACTGCTATCCATCAGCCCATCAAAGATAATGGCCTGGTTGGCCTTCTCTTGGCCGAGCGCAATGTGACCCCTTCGTCCCGCCTCGAAATTTGAGGCCGGCATCCCGTTTAATATGGTTTGCAGTCCACGATTCAGGTCAAGGTTAGCAAAAAGAGCCTTGGCCGCATCAGCGTCGGGTATACCGTCGAAGAACTTCAACGTACCGACTTTGGTGTCGACAGTATCCGGTGTCAGAATTGACTCCGGGATTTTAGTATTGAAACCCGGCGTAGCCTCTTCGGCGACCGTCGTTCCGACCGTGACCGCGCAGCTCACAAGTGCTGCAAGCCCCATAGCCATTTTGCTCCTCGAAACCATTTCTTCCTCCCACGAACTTTAACTCCAAACTTGTCGCTGGACCCTAGCAGTCTGCGAAACTGATGTCCGCCTTGGGTCATTAGCGGACATTTGGGGACAGACCCCTTGTCTCCGCTTTGCTCCCAGAATCGGACATCCGAGTGGTCGAATGCGAAGGCCGCTAGGTATTGAAAGCCGTCGTATTCTC
>NZ_JBZMXT010000127.1:0-4432 GCF_058506495.1 Methyloceanibacter sp.
CCACTCACGCCCGACCACCGATGCACATTGTACGTGGCGACGCGCATACGGTCCGGAAGCTGCTGCGGCATGGCAGAGAGTTTTGACGCAGCGCGCACAAGAGAGACATATGGCGCCGCCGACTCGACCTGTGCGCGTCGGGCCCGTTGGGCATCCCTTAGCACTACCACCATCAAACAATTGTCCCAGCGGCTTTCACAAAACCCATGCTGCGTACACCCAATCACCCAGTACCAGACTAAGTGCAGCTAAGTTGATGGCGATCAAGGGCCGAAGTAGCCTCGCCGTGCATATTACTGGAGCTTAGCGAAAAGGATCGTTTCCCATGAATATGAACGAAATCCATGACTACGCTCGTCGCTTCTTAGGTACGCACGGCGCGAAAGCCGAGGCTGAGGCGGCTCAGAGAGCTGCTGATTTCGAGAAGCAGGGTGACAAGTCTCAAGCCGAGGACTGGCGTCGTATTCAGGCCGCAATAAGCTCAATGCGTGGACCGCATTCCAGCTAGGGTTCAACCAGCGAACCGGGCCCACAGAACGGCACGATGAGCCATCGTGACCAGCACATGGCAACCCTAGGGACAGCGCGAGCGCTGCCTCATTGTTCAGGCCGTTTTTTAAACACCGCTCTCGGCACGTGGCGGATGAGTGAAGCCAGACGATGAGAGCGTGCCGGGTGAGTTGTGACAAGCCCAGTGGTGCCCAATACCCGAAGAAGACGATCCAAGCGCACCCGCCATTCAGTGCGAAATCAAGGTTGGAAGCTTGAGTTGAGCGAGCACACCATTCGTTGCCCCGCCAAGTATAAAGTCACGGATGCGAGAATGACCGAAGCCTCCCATCGCCAGAAGCTGCGCGTCCTCCGACAGCGCGGTATCCTGTAGTGCCTCAGCAATGGTTTTCCGACCGAGCGCGACCTCGATAGGGGTAGCGCTTACCCCGCGCTTTTCCAGCGATGATGCCAGTGCGTTAGCAAGATTTGAACCGGTCAGAGCTTTATCGCCCTGCACTGTCAACACGGAGACACGACCGCCTTTAGCAAGAAGCGGCAGCGCATCGCCAAGCGCGCGTGCGGCGACCCGACTGGCGTCCCAGGCAACTGCAATGTGGTCGAGGGTGCCGACACGAGCCGCGGGCGGGACCAAGATCGTCGGACGACCAGAACCAAAGACGATGGCCTGCGCCATGTTCTGTGCCCCAAAGCTCTCTTCAGACCACGGAACTAGTACAAGGTCGAAATACCGTGCCTCAACGGCGGCTCGGTCTGTTGCTGAGCCCATCGGCACCTTCCGGCTTGTATAGTCCACGTTGAGGCGCGAACCGACGGCTCCTTTGACCAGGGCCTGCAGGCGAAGACATTCAGTTTCGCTCTTCTCCTCGGCGGCCCGGACGAGCCCGCGGAAATCGACGATTACGCTACCTAACGGCGACGATACTTCGGGGATATCGACGGCAAAGGTCGTCACATGCAGCGCACAATCGAGTGTGGCCGCGAACCCTGTAGCAGCCAGGATAGCCTCGTCAGCAGTGACCTCTGGGTCCGTGGCCAAAGGCATATAGGCAATACAAGTCTGCGACATGATGGAT
This sequence comes from Methyloceanibacter sp., assembly GCF_058506495.1. Lineage (NCBI taxonomy): Bacteria > Pseudomonadati > Pseudomonadota > Alphaproteobacteria > Hyphomicrobiales > Hyphomicrobiaceae > Methyloceanibacter > Methyloceanibacter sp. The sequence continues at coordinate 1,587 of NZ_JBZMXT010000127.1, forward strand.
TCTCCACGACTGAAACTCCTTGAAGCCGACGGGAAGAAACGATCCCGTTCTCGCCTCGAAGTGTCCTCGCAGTTTGGCAACAGAAAACTGTGCCAAGATTGACTTGTGTCAACTCAACCCAGTGCCACCGAACATCCTGCTATTTCGGAGGTCGGCGTCGCGCGGCCGGACCTGAGGAGACGTTCTAAGATAGGCTTGGTGAAGGCGCATCGCTCAAAAGACAGGGGGGCGTCGAGGCTGCGCGATGCGTTGCAAGTTCAACAGACGTGGCCTTCGAAACACCACGGGCTGCAACTAAACACCCCTCGCCGCAACGCCAGCCGCAAGCAGTACCCACGCTGCGAGTACGATCCAAAGTGCAAAGTGGACGCCGTCCGCGAACAGGCCAAGCACTCCAGCCACGTAAAAGATGCAAGCGAACGCTGCCAATACGATTGACGAGTAGAAAGCGTACTTTGTTGGAGGCGTTAGTCGTATTGAAAACCAGGAAGTTTTCATCACGTATGTTCCGTCGGGCCAAAGCCAACATTAATGATGGCACGCAGTAAGCCCGGCCTACGTACTCATGCAGAACCGGGCCTGCCAACAGCATAGGCGTCATTGGCCTTATGGGCGTGCAGAATCGACGCCTAGCACGGCAAACCTATTGAACTACCGGGTACCGCTCCGCGGCCTTGAGACAGGTCAACTTGTGAGGTGTTGCGGAAAGGACCTTCCTTGTGGGCTTCTCCCGTGCGGTCTGATCTAGCGGAATTTATAGAACTCATCGTTCAGGTACTTGAGGAGATCTTGCGTTTCGCTCGCAGAGAACTCCGCAGTTGCCAAATGTCTACAATTTCCCAGTTGCTTCCTGAGCGTGTCCAAAGACTGCACAAATCGCTCCTTGCGTGAGTGAACGCTCGTATCGTGGCACCCCATGCAGTTCGCGTTATAGAGTCGCTTTCCGTTCACGCTGTCTCCCACCAACGAAGTGGCGTAAGCGGTTGGCATGAGCAGGATCCAGGCCAACGCCGCCACCCACAAGATGTTCTTCATAGCTCACCTCCGGGCCTCTTATGGGACTCGCTCTTTATGCTTTCTCTGCACAGTCTTAGTGTAGCATTGAGCTACCGCAATGCGATGGCGTCTAGAGGCATCGTTTGTTTGTTGCCTTCGAAACGCAGAGAGGAAGGTATGGATAATGGCTACTTGGTCAGTATGCACGGACGATGCCGGGAACAAGCTCTACATCAACCTAGACAATGTCCTCTACTTGGCACGGTACCCCGGCCATGACAGCACGACCATCATGATGGTGGGTGGCAAGAAAGAGCACGTTCAAGAAGAACCCGACGCGATAGCTATTGCGGGCGAAACCGTAGGCTCGTGATCGGCGTTTTTGGCTTCACAGGGCAGACAAAAATCGACGCAGCGGGATAGCATGTTCGCAAAATACGGAGCAGCTGAATAGTGGAGCGCTGGCGATGCACCACTTGCCACTCCATTCATGACCTCAAACCAGAGAATCTGTTCGTCTTCATGCCATCCCAACCACGCAACGACTGGCCACGCCCAATTTCTGCTCTTGGCGCTTAGCGGACATCAACCGAGAAATGCCACATGTCGGCCTAGGGGCGTCAAGCAGTTGTCTCTAGGTCGTATTCTGATGTCGGCTGATCGACAGAAACATCTGTGGCATGAGCGCCGTCGCCAGCATCACCTCATTGATGTCTCGATGGGCATCCCAGCTCTCGTCATTGACCCGGGCATGCTTTAGCCAAAGATCGACGAGCTCCCCGCAAAGGGGTTTATACGACAAGAGCAGTTCGATAGGTCGCCGCAAACCGGGTCTGTTCCGGAGGCCTTCTTCGCCTTCGATGGCTTCAGCGATCATCGGCAACGCTCCGAGCCCGATCGCCAGGCCGAGTTCTCGAAAAGGCAAGCGATGCGTGGTCGGCTGATCCAAATAACGGCTGATGAAAAGCGCCGCCAATCCGTTACAGCATGACTGCAGTATATCCTCCAGCAGTCGAGCCTCGCGTTGATGATCGCCGCGAACCAATTGAGCAAGCCTGCAAGCGTCGAACAGCAGTCCGCCTAAGCCCAGCGGGTCGTCGGTCACCCAATCTGCATTCTGGCAAAGCGGGTGCAGCTTCTCGAGCGCCTGATGGAGACCGTTCAACTCGGTATGGTCTTGCATCGCATGCTCGATCTCCCAAAAAGTGATCAGCGCGTCCAAGGTGTCATGCAAACCTACCGTGGGAACGAGCGGTCTCGTAAGATCGGTGCTCATCTTCCAAGCAAGACCGGCAACCTCGCCAGATGCCGATCTGCGGACAAAGGCTTCGAACGAGCGTTGCGCCAGCTCTACCGCCCACGTCCTGTATCTGCTGTCGCCGGTCACCGAGGCTGCCCGGCACAGCGCATGCATCCATTTCGTTAGATAGTGAAAATACTGTCCGTCGCGATCCCACTCGAGACGACTGTCGAAAGTCTCGTTCGAGCCGCGCTCCTTGAGCCGCTTACCAATCCGAAGACCGCCTAGCGTGGGGTGGTGGCGGGCACGCTCGTCGGCGAGTCCGCTGATCCAGCCTCTGCGTGCATCGTCGTCTCGATACCGCCCCAGCACCAGATGAACTTGGTCGATGAGCGCTATCGCAGCGCGCTCGTACTGTTCATCAGCCGTTTGCTGGAATAGTTCGAGAAAGTTGCAAACTGCGAAGGCGTCAGTCCAGAGATAACGACGTGGATTCTGCGCAGCAGAAGAGAGTCCGGTTCGTTTTGCGAAGTCGGACATGAGCCAAACTGCATTGCATTGTGGGCTGTCCGAAGTCATTAGATTCTTTAAGGCTGCGCGTACCAAAGAC
>NZ_JBZMXT010000128.1:0-4325 GCF_058506495.1 Methyloceanibacter sp.
CCGATCTGGATCGTTCCGATGCGCCGTGAGTTCCTTAAGGTCGTGACCGGAAGAGAAAGCGGGACCTGCGCCGGTCAGCACCACAGCGCGGACGGACTCATTGTCTTCAGCGTCGGCGACGGCGCTTCGTAGCGACGTCATAAGGTCCATCGAGAGACAGTTGCGGGCTTTTGGACGATTGAGCGTCAAGACCCGAACGGCCTCTTGGTCTTGGGTCAGAAGGACGCTTTCGGTATCGCTCATTCAGGCCTTCTTTCACTAAGTGGCTTCGCTTGGAGATCGGATATACGAATTGACCAGAAAAACACGCAAATTCAGAAAGGTCTCAAGCGGTATTTTATTACCACACACTTACTTCATTGATATTAGGTGATGAATCAAAGTTGCTTGACCAGTAACATTCCAGCCGTTAGAAGCGCCGATCTTTTGGTTGAGACGCAAGAGTGACGCGAACCATGAAAACCTATTCCGCCACGCCCAAAGACATTGAAAAGTCCTGGGTGCTGATCGACGCCAGCGGCCTTGTGGTGGGCCGGCTCGCCTCGCTCATTGCGACGCGGCTGCGCGGCAAGCACAAGCCTGGCTACACGCCCCATATGGACGACGGTGACAACATCATCGTCATCAATGCGGGCAACGTTGTCCTCTCGGGCAATAAGCGCGCCGATAAGACGTACTACTGGCATACAGGCCACCCGGGCGGCATCAAGAGTCGGACTGCCGAGAAGGTTCTTGACGGGAAGCATCCAGAGCGTGTCCTGCAGAAAGCCGTGGAGCGTATGCTCCCGCGCGGTCCGTTGGCCCGTCAGCAGCTGAGGAATCTCAAAGTTTATGCAGGGCCAGAGCATCCCCACGAGGCACAGAACCCCGTGCCGCTAGATGTCGCTAGCCTGAACACGAAAAACGCAAGGAGCGCTTAAGAGCCATGAGCGAAACCAACACGCTAGAAGATCTGGCTCAGCTGCAGAATGAAGGCGATGCCCCGGCGCCAGAGCGACGTGTTTATGAGCGGAAGGTCGACGACCTGGGCCGTGCCTACGCCACCGGAAAGCGGAAGGATGCGGTTGCCCGTGTCTGGGTGAAGCAGGGTCCCGGCAACATCACCGTCAATGGCAAGGACCACGCGGCCTATTTCGCCCGTCCCGTGTTGCAGATGATCCTTAAGCAGCCGATCGTCACTGCCGCGCGCGAGGGTCAGGTCGACGTAATCTGCACTGTCTCGGGCGGCGGTCTTTCCGGCCAGGCGGGCGCTGTTCGTCATGGCATCTCGAAGGCACTCACGCATTTCGAGCCCGAGCTGCGCAGCGTTCTCAAGAAGGCTGGCTTCCTCACGCGGGATGCGCGAACCGTCGAACGTAAGAAGTACGGCAAGGCTAAAGCCCGCCGAAGCTTCCAGTTCTCCAAGCGCTAGTATCTCCTGCGCATGTTTGAATTGTTGCGGGAGAGGGGCGCAGCCTCTCTCCCGTTTTTCGTTTTGAGCCGCAGAACCCCGTCGGAAGCGGGGTAGAATCTCCGGGGTCGGACATGACCAGTACGCAGACGATCCGGGCCGCCGTCCTTGGCGCTTCAGGCTACACAGGCGCTGATCTGATCCGGCTGGCCGCAAGACACGCCAACATCGAAATCACGGCTCTTGTTGCCAAGGCGCATGCGGGTCAGCCGCTTGCGAAGGTCTATCCGCACTTCGCAAGCCTCGATCTTCCGGCGCTCGTGACCGCAGATGAAGTCGACTGGGACCAGGTGGATGTCGCCTTTTGCGGTCTGCCCCACGGCACAGCGCATAGCGAAATCGCCAAACTCCCGGAGAGCACGAAGGTCATCGACATGTCCGCAGACTTCCGGCTGCGCGACCTAGACACCTACGCACAATGGTATGGCGGAGAGCACGGCGCCCCGAAGCTGGCCAGCGGCGCTGTCTACGGGCTGACGGAGCACTATCGCGACGACATCGAAAAGGCGCGTCTCGTCGCGTGCCCGGGATGCTATCCAACAGCAGTGCTGCTCGCATTGCTACCACTCGCGAAGAGCAGCCTCGTCGCGCCCAATGGCGTTATCGTCGACGCCAAGTCCGGTGCCTCCGGTGCGGGCAGATCGCTTAAGCAGAACATATTGTTCTCCGAGGTCGGCGAGGGCTTGTCGCCCTACGGGGTTGGAACCCATCGTCACGTCCCTGAGATTGAACAGGAGCTCGGGCAGGCTTTTCAGCAATCGGTCGTTGTGAATTTCACGCCGCATCTGGTTCCCATGACGAGGGGAGAGCTGTGTACGTGCTATGTCCCGCTGACCAATGGGGCGTCCGCGGAGAACCTGCACGAGGCCCTGCTGGCGGCTTACGCGGATAGCCCATTCGTGCGTGTAGCGGAGCAGGGCACTATTCCAGCAACCCAGCACGTTCGGGGCTCGAACTACTGCCATATTGGCGTCTTCGCCGACCGGATACCTGGACGCGCAATCGTCATCTCGACGATCGACAACCTGGTCAAAGGATCTGCTGGGCAGGCCCTGCAGAACTTTAACGTCATGTTCGGCTTCGACGAGACGACAGCCCTCGAGCAGCTGCCCCTATTTCCCTAAGTGGGGACAGAAGGGCGGGCCCTAATCCTGAGATTTCACAAAACTTCCCGGGGCGTCTTCAATCGGCTTGAATGGACCGGATGCGGGGTCTCGAGCTGGCACTTCTTCGCCCGAGATATCTTTCAGCCAGGCCGCCCAATCAGGCCACCACGATCCGGGAGTTTCGGTGGCTGTCTCAATCCAAGCCTCCAGTGAGTCTGCCGGGGCGCCTGTCCAATACTGATACTTCCTCTTCGCCGGGGGATTTACGACGCCGGCAATGTGACCGGAGCCCGCCATGACGTGGCGTACATCTCCGCCGAAGAGCTTGCTCCCGCGGAAGACCGAAGCTGCGGGAGCGATATGGTCTTCGCGGGTGAAGAGTTCGTAGATTGGGATCTTCACTTTCGAGAGGTCCAATCTGACACCGCCGAGCTCCATCTCACCCTTGCTCAGGCGGTTCTCATGGTAAAACTCTCGCAGATAAAACGCGTGGTTTGCCGCCGGCAGGCGCGTGGAGTCAGCGTTCCAGAACAATAGGTCAAAGGGAAATGGCTTTTTGCCGAGCAGATAATTGTTCACGACATAGGGCCAGATAAGGTCCTTGGGCCGCAGCATGTTGAACACCGCTGCCATGCGCGACCCATCCAAGTAACCCTGCTCGGCCATCATCTCTTCCAGCGACTTCAGCTGTGCATCGTCGATGAACATCAGTAGGTCGCCAGCCTCGGTGAAATCGACCTGTGCAGTCAGGAAGGTCGCCGACGCGATCCGGTCGTCCCTATTTGCCACGCAATAGGCCAAGGTAGAGGCCAGGAGAGTGCCGCCTACGCAATAGCCCATTAGGTTGACGTGATGGAGCCCGAGCTGCCGGTTCACGACCTCCACGGCCTTGAGAATGCCTTCGTGCATGTAGTCTTCGAACGTCTTCTGCGCGAGCTTCTCGTCGGGATTCACCCACGAGATCATGAAGACGGTGAAGCCCTGGTCCACGGCATATTTGACCAGCGACTTCTCTGGTTTGAGATCGAGGATGTAGAATTTATTGATCCAGGGAGGTGCGATGATGAGCGGCGTCTTGCAGACTTGTTCCGTGGACGGCTCATATTGGATCAGCTGAATGAGATCATTCTGGAAGATGACCTTGCCCGGCGTGATCGCCAAGTCTCGGCCGACTTCGAAGGCCGAAAGATCGGTCTGGCTGACGCGCAATAAATCCTTGGACTGGTCTAGGTCCTCAGCCAGCAGCGCCATGCCCTGAACCAGGTTCTCGGCATTGGTGGCAAGGGTGGTCCGCACCACCTCGGGGTTGGTGAATGGATTGTTGGAGGGCGACATCGCGGACAGGACTTGCTCGAGATAGAACATGGCCTTCTTTCTCGTCCGATCGTCCACACCTTCGGTTTTTTCGGTGATGTCCTCCGCCCAGCGAGAGGTGATCAGATAGGCCTGCTTCCAAAAGTCGAAATACTGGTTCTCGGACCAGCCCGGATCCTTGAACCGATTGTCTCCTGGCTCGGGTTCTGCGACCGGCTCGACGTCTTCGCCAAGAAATTTGCGTACGGAGCGCCCCCAAAGATCGGCGTAGCTGTGTAGGAGTTCCCCTTGGGCTGCGGCGAGCTTGCCAGGGTTTGTCGCCCAGGCCTGTGCCACCGAGCCGAGCGTCTTTGCGGCTTCGCCGACCTCGGAGCTCACGCCATAGGGGCTGTTCCCATTCGATGCATTGCGTTCAGCCAAGGAGGACGCAACCTTCGTCCCCTGATCGAAAAGCC
>NZ_JBZMXT010000129.1:0-4232 GCF_058506495.1 Methyloceanibacter sp.
CTCATGAATAAACATGAGAAGCTCTTTTTGCTTCGGTGTGAGCATCTGGCCCCCTTCTCGAGCACTCGGACTAAGCTCAACCAGGCCGGGTCAGACCCCAATCGGGCTGGGCATTGTCACAATTGTACAAACCGTGAACAGTATAGATGTTCTATTTGTGTTCTGCAAGATGAACAAGCCAAGTCGAGCATCTTGCTGCGTTTTTGATCGCGTTTTGTTCGATTGATTCGGGTTGCCGGATGGTTAACTAGACCGGGAGCGGCAGGACGTTGACGATCTCGCCCTCAGGAACGGCGGGGGAATTCGGCGGTTGCACAATGAGGCAGTCCGCGCGAGTCAGCGCGCTCATCAGCGACGAGTCTTGCGAGGGCAGGGGCCAGACTGTGCGCGTGCCGTCTTCGGCGACCACGCTTGTGGCCCGATGATAAGTCTGGCGCCAATTGCATTTGCCCATTGGCTTGCCCAGCCTTGCAACTTGCGTGACGTCTTCACCAGCCTCGCCTAAAAGCGCGCGCAACATCGGCCGCAAGAAAACGATGGCGCATACGAGCCCTGAAACAGGATTGCCAGGTAGGCCTAGAACTCGTGTTGAGCCGAGGCGCCCCGCAAATGTCGGTTTCCCAGGCCGCATGGCGACCTTGGCAAAGTCGAGCTGGAGCCCTGCTTGCGTCAGCGCCCCATGGACGAGATCGCGCTCACCAACTGAGGCGCCGCCAATCGTCACAAGGATGTCCGCGTTGGCACCCTGCGCAATCGCATCTGCTAGTGCGCGCTCGTCATCGGCAGCAATCCCAAGATTGATAGGCTCACCACCCGAAGCTTCGATAAGAGCGGCAATCCCAAAGCTGACCGACGCTACGATCTCGTCAGGGTCGAGATGGCTTCCAGGCTCTCGAAGTTCATCGCCAGTCGAAAGGACTGCCACCCGGGGTCTCTTACGAACTGGCAACTCGGCATAGTTCATTGCCGCGGCAAGCATGAGAACGCGGGCGCCCAAACGTGTTCCCGCCGTCAACAGCTTGTCGCCCTCCTTGAAGTCCTGTCCGCGCGGGCGAATGTAAGGCTCAGGTTGGGTGCCCTTGATCAACACGCTTTCGCCCCGCTCCTCAGTGTCCTCCTGAATAACGATGGTGTCGGCGCCCTCCGGAACCGGAGCGCCGGTGAAAATCCGCACTGCCTCGCCCGGCATAAGCAGGCCGTCGTAACGTGCGCCGGCGACGGATCGACCAACGAGGGAAAGTGTTCGGGGCAGCGTGGCCACATCGGTCGCCCGAACAGCATAGCCATCCATGGCCGAAGCATCGAAAGGCGGCTGTGTGAGTGTCGCGACGAGATCTGCCGCCAGCACCCGACCCGCGGCCTGCGGTACGGGAACGCGTTCGACATCGAGCGGGGCCAGTCCCTGAACGGCTCGATCTAATGCATCCTTGACGGAAACGGGGGCCATTACCTAGGGCGCGCGGAAAGTGCCGGACCTGCCGCCCGTCTTCTCGATCAGCCGTATTCCGGAGAAGCTCATGCTCCGATCCACGGCCTTACACATATCATAGAGCGCAAGACAGGCCACCGAGACCGCCGTCAGGGCCTCCATTTCAACGCCTGTCTTGCCGTCGACCTTCGCGATCGCTTCAACTCGCAGACTGGAGTTCGCACGGTCGGGCGAAAACTCAACAAGGACGTTGGAGAGCGCCAGAGCGTGGCAAAGCGGAATGAGTTCAGACGTTTTCTTCGCGCCCATGATGCCGGCGATCCGCGCCGTCGCCAAGACGTCGCCCTTCGGCGCCGTGCCATCGAGAATCATGTCGAGCGTCGCTGGCGCCATGGTCACGTAGCCTTCCGCAACTGCAGTTCTTGAGGTGATGGGTTTCTCGGACACATCAACCATGTGCGCCTCGCCACGGGCATTCAGGTGTGACAGCCGGCTGCTCATTGCGCAGCCTCGGCAGCGCTCGCATCGCCCGTCAGCAATGCGCGCGTCGCAGCAGCTACATCGCTCTGACGCATTAGGCTTTCTCCAACCAGGAACGTCCGAACGCCGGCTTCGCCCAGCCGCGTAAGATCTTGATGGTTGAAGATCCCGCTTTCCGAGACGACCACGCGCTCCGCCGCAACACCGGGTGCGAGACGCTCAGTGGTCTCCAGCGTCGTGTCGAACGTTTTGAGGTTTCGGTTATTGATACCAATCAACTCTGTGCGCAGCCTTAGAGCACGCTCGAGCTCCGCTTCATCATGGACCTCAGCGAGCACATCCATGCCGAGATCCTCCGCCGTTTCCTCAAGATCGCGTGCGAGCGCATCATCAACGGCGGCCATGATGATCAGGATAGAATCCGCGCCTAAGACACGTGCCTCAAGGACTTGATAGGGATCGACCATGAAGTCCTTACGCAACGCGGGCAGTGAACAGGCCGCACGCGCCATGGTCAGAAACTCCGGATTGCCCTGAAACGAGGGGGCGTCCGTCAAAACCGACAGACACGCTGCACCGCCGGCCTCGTAGGCGACGGCCAGCGTCGGCGGATCGAAGTCGGCACGGATAAGCCCCTTGGAGGGGCTGGCTTTCTTGATTTCGGCAATAAGGCCGAAGCCACCTGCCTGCATGCGCGCCTTCAAGGCGCCAGCAAAGGCTCTGGGCTTGTCGCTTGGGTCAATTTGCGACCGCAAGTCCTGCTCTGAACGCATTTGTTTCGCGGCCGCAACCTCATCGCGCTTGTAGGCCAGAATTTTGTCGAGCACGGTTGCCATGAGGTCTTCCTATCCATCCACCTTAGCATTGGTGCGCGTAACAAGCGCCTCCAAAACCCGGATGGCCTTTCCGCTATCGATGGAATCGGCGGCTAACGCCACGCCTTCGCGCAGCGTTTTGACCTTGCCCGCGACCAACAAGGCCGCGGCGGCATTGAACAGAACGATGTCTCTGATCGGACCCTCATTCCCCTGCAACACCGCACGGATATGTGCTGCGTTTTCTCCTGCATCGCCACCGATCAAGTCCTCCGGCGCCGCATCGGGCAAACCGGCATTGCGCGGAGAAACGCGAAACGTTGTGACATTGCCGGCGTCGAGAAGCGCCACCTCGCTAACGGTGGTGGTTGTCAATTCGTCAAGACCATCTAAGCCGTGCACAACCCAGGCACGCTCCACGCCGAGCAAGCCGAGCACTTTTGCGATCGGCTCCACCCATTTTGCGTTGAACACACCGACGATCTGATATTTCGTTGATGCAGGATTGGCTAATGGACCCAACAGATTAAAGATGGTCCGCACCCCGAGCTCACCGCGCACCTTTGCGACATGACGCATGGCAGAATGATGCGCCGGTGCGAACATGAAACCCAAGCCGCACTCCGCGATACAGCTCTCGATCGTCTCGGGCGGACAGTCGAGATTGACGCCAAGAGCAGCAAGCACGTCCGCCGACCCCGAGCGCGATGAAATCGACTTGTTGCCATGCTTGGCTACTGGCACACCGGCGCCTGCCACCACAAACGCGGAGCAGGTTGAGATGTTGTGCGTGCCCTTTGCATCACCGCCCGTGCCGCACGTATCGATCGCCTCAGGTGGGGCATTGACCTGCAAAGCCTTGGAGCGAAGCACCCGTGCCGCGCCGGCTATCTCGTCGACGGTCTCGCCGCGCACGTGCATTCCCATCACGAGCGCAGCAATCTGAGCTTCGGTGGCTTGTCCCGACATAATGACCTCAAAGGCCATTGCAGATTCCATCTGGGACAAGGTCTGACCTTGAGAAACGGCTTTGATCGCAGCCTGCAGCCCGGTGGAACTGCTTTCGGGTGCCGACAGGGAACTAGATGACACCGGCCGAATCTCTCTCAGGCAAACCGCGGCTGCGCCGCTCTACGCGCGCAAGATCCAAAAAGTTTGCGAGCAATTGGTGTCCGTACTCGGAGGCAATGCTCTCCGGATGGAACTGAACCCCATGCACGGGATGGTCTGTATGCTGCATGCCCATAATGATGCCGTCCGGAGTCTCTGCCGTCACGATCAGCTCGTCCGGCAGGCTCTCGCGTTCAACGACAAGAGAATGATAGCGGGTTGCCGAAAAATCCTGCGGCAACCCGGCAAAAATGCCTTTGCCCGTGTGTTGGACCTTTGAGAGTTTCCCGTGCATCAGATAGGGGGCGCGTACGACTTTGCCGCCATAGACCTGCCCGATGGTTTGATGGCCAAGACAAACGCCCAAAATCGGCACGACTGGTCCAGCGCGCTGGACC
>NZ_JBZMXT010000130.1:0-4231 GCF_058506495.1 Methyloceanibacter sp.
TCTTCAAGATACCGGTCAGTCACAATTGAGAGGTCGCTCAGCCATCAGGAGCGCGTTTCGACCACGCCCATCTGATACACCTCGGGTTCCATCGCGGCACCATACATGACCGGTTCTGGCACTTAGCAGACGTCAACGCGGAAGCTCAAGATGCCTGCTTTCGGATGTAAAGCGGTCGTCGCCGAGTTGCGTCCTGATGTCAGCTTATGACCCAAAGCAGAAATTGCAGCGACCTTGTCAGCGCTAGGGCAGCAAGCTATCAGAGGCCAACTGCTAAGTCTGCGGATGACTGCATGGCCCTTGCAGCGGAGTAAGCATCAAGGTGACAGGAATCCGCTAAGCGCGGGCCCTGACATGCCCGCGGCAATCAGCTTCTTCTCACAACCGACACGGAGCGGGCTTATGTGGCCAATAGCGAACTGTTCGGCCTTTCGACGTCGATATGAGCACGAGCGAATTGCCAGTAAAGCATTACGCTGAGGACTGCGGCGTAAAGACACCATACCGACGTGAAAGCGTAGGCTTTGGCCGCTAAGACGATGCTTAGACCGAGGATATTGAAGAGACCAAACCAAACCACGACGCGGTGGGTCGACAAAAGAAGCGCTCCGCAGGTCGCAATAACATACGCCGCTGCAACCCATAACTCGTCTGTTAGCTCATTGTGATAGACGATCGAGTGATCCTCGACGAAGCATGTGTTCGGATATCCGACGACGGCATATATGACATACGCGCTAAGTCCTGCACCGAGCAGAGTGCAGATAAGTATACCGTAGTATCTAAGGCCTCTTGGCTCGATCAGAAGAACTGCGAGCGGCATGAGGAAGGGCAAGATCCCTTGGGCATACAGCATGAAGAGAAAAGTCGAATGCTGGAGCACAAGATCCCCGACCTTGCCCTCGAGGCCCAGCCATACGAAGCCTTCAGTAAACTGCTGCAATGCAAACAAAAGCGGCATTGCAGCAAACAGGACCGATCGCGGATGATCCACATGCCGCAACGTTGCGAGACCAACGACAGCGATGCCGCCGGCAGCGACAAAGCTTGTTGTTGCAGAAACACACATCGTTCTCGACGATTCCTGTCTTTGACATGGCTATGCGCTTCTTCGTTCGAGAACGATCTACGAAGCGCATTCGATGACCAACCTAGATTATTGGCATTTGTTCTGCTTATGCGACCCATACTTGCGACTTCGTCATCATAGGAGAACGCAATGCTTCTTGGAACTCGGCTGATGACATTTCAGCGCGAAGAGGCAACCGAGATAGTGCGCAAACTTCGTATCTGAACCATGGCGCGTATCATAAGCGAGAACTGATCGATCTAGTGAGAGCGCTGGCTTGTCCCATGTGTCGTGTCAAAAGCAGGCTTCACTTAAGCGTCCTTGGCGCTAATCTCGACAGAGCATCGGACGAATAACGCAACGGGTTTGAATCAAATCAATGCTGGTGGGCGTTCCAAAGGAAATAAAGGACAACGAGTTTCGGGTCGGTCTGATCCCGGCGACGGCACAGGAGCTCAAACTACGCGGCCATCAGGTGTTGGTGGAGGCAGGAGCTGGGGTCGGTGCGGGGCTCTCTGATACGGAGTATGCCGCGGCAGGTGCGGAGATTGTTGGGGAAGCCACTGAAGTCTTTGAACGCGCCGACCTAATCGTGAAGGTCAAGGAGCCGCTTGCCAGCGAACGCAGCCAACTCAGACCAGGGCAGATTCTTTTCACTTACCTCCATCTTGCCGCAGACCGTACTCAGACCAACGAGCTGCTCGCCTGCGGTGTGACGGCAATCGCGTATGAGACGGTAACTAACGCTGAAGGCTTCTTGCCGCTTCTGATGCCTATGTCAGAGGTAGCCGGGCGTATGGCGCCACAGGTAGGAGCCTCTGCTTTGCAGAAGGCCACTGGCGGCCGAGGTGTGCTGTTAGGAGGCGTGCCTGGTGTGCCACCGAGCGATGTCCTAATTCTCGGTAGCGGTGTGGTCGGCAGCAATGCCGCGCTGATAGCGGTTGGAATGGGCGCGAGCGTGACTGTTGCGGGGAAAAACCTTGATCAATTGCGACGCATCTCATCAGATTTTGGCGCGCGCGTACGGACAGTCTTTGCTGCGCGGAGTGCTGTCGAGATACTGTGTGAGCGTGCCGATCTCGTCATCGGCGCTGTGTTGGTGCCAGGCGCTGCGGCACCGAAGCTGATCTCTGCCAATACCGTAAAAAGAATGAAACCTGGCGCTGTGATTGTCGATGTATCGATCGATCAAGGCGGCACGGCCGAGACTTCACGGCCCACCTCACACTCCGAGCCAACGTACGTGTCCGACAATATCGTGCACTATTGCGTAACGAACATGCCGGGCGCTGTGGCGAGAACGTCGACATTTGCACTCAGCAACGTAACTGCGCCCTTTGTCTTGGTGCTGGCCGACAAAGGCTATGCTCACGCACTGACGTCCGATCCATACTTACGATCAGGTCTCAACATACACGATGGTCAAGTGACCCATAAGGCTGTCGCCGATGCGTTCGGAATGCCATACGTCCCTGCAAGCGAGGCCCTAAAGAACTAAACTCTGGGAACACCCTACTGGCCTTCGCGTGTGTCGACCGAGTCGCTGATCTGTCGTGTCACTGAAAAAAATGGTCAGAGTTCAGACGCATTGCTTGGGGCGCCCCCTCGGCTAACCGTTCCCTGATTGAGGTCAAGGTTTTCGTCTGCAGTTTCGTATAGAACTTAGGGCTATGATATCCACCCTCGGAGAAGAGCCGGGTGTAGAGGATGTGCACGCCCGCGACCGCGCCGTGATGGTCACCCGCCATCTCGAAGCCCGCGGAATTGCAGATCCACTTGTGCTTGCCGCGATGGCGGAGGTGCCAAGGGAAGCCTTCGTTTCGGAGCCCCTGTCTGAGTTTGCTTATGAAGACTCGGCGTTACCGATCGCGGCGGGGCAGACAATATCCCAGCCTTACATTGTTGCGTGCATGGTCGAGCTGGCTGCGATCAAGCCGGGCGATACCGTGCTGGAGGTCGGCGCCGGGTCTGGCTACGCCGCGGCCGTAATGAGCCGTATCGCTTCATCCGTCTACGCCATTGAGCGACACCAAGAGCTCGCAGACCTCGCGAGCGAGCGAGAGGTGCGTCTTGGCTACGACAATGTCCAGATTGTCTGTGGCGACGGCACAAAGGGCTGGCCGGAAGAGGCACCTTTTAACGCCATTGTGGTTTCGGCGGGTGGCCCGAGGGTTCCGGAGGCTTTGAAGCGGCAGCTGGCCATTGGCGGTCGCCTTGTCATCCCCGTGGGCCGAGGCACCCGTCAGAGCTTGGTTCTCGTACGCCGGATGGGCGAAGACTTATTTGAGCAAGAAGATCACGGGGCTGTGACGTTCGTTCCGTTGATTGGCGAAGAAGGCTGGGAGGCGTCAACGCAGGCCGAAGCGGAGCCCCAGATCGACGCCGAAAGTTCAGGTTTTGCCAACGGGTTGCTGGCTCCCGCGCCACAGGCTCGAGGTCCCCGCACCAGCGTCGACCGCGTGATCACCAGCGCTGCGGAACGCTTTAGCGACCTCGCTGAGCTGACCGCGCTTGCCGAGCGCTTTGCACACCAGCGCGTAGTGCTTCTCGGCGAAGCCACCCACGGAACGGCCGAATTCTATGATGCGCGAGCACGGATCACTGAGATGCTCGTTGCAAAACACGGCTTTACGATTGTTGCTGTGGAGGCAGATTGGCCTGACGCCTCGGTTTACGACGCCTTCGTTCGGGGGCTTCCCCGTCCAAACGTTCCTGCCGGCGCCTTCACGCGTTTTCCCACTTGGATGTGGCGGAATGGTCAAGTGAACGATTTCCTCCGGCGACTGAAAGCAATCAACGAGACAATCGCTGCCCCTGACAAGCGAGCTGGCTTCTACGGGCTGGATGTCTACAGCCTAGCAACTTCGATTAGTGCCGTACTCAGCTACTTGGATGATGTCGACCCTCATACGGCTCGCATCGCGCGCGAGCGTTATGGCTGTCTCGCACCATTCCGGTCAGATCCTGCCCGCTACGGCAGGATGGCTCTGTCGCGCGGCTATGCAGTATGCGAACACCCCGTTACCGAGGCGCTGATCGACTTGTTGAAAAAACGTCTGGGTTATCTTGCCCGCGATGGCAGCGCCTTCTTCAACGCAGAGCAGAATGCGCGCATCGTCGTGGCCGCCGAGCAATACTATCGCATCATGTACTACGGTAGCG
>NZ_JBZMXT010000131.1:0-4044 GCF_058506495.1 Methyloceanibacter sp.
CCCAAAGCGGACATAAGCATCAATTCAGCGAGTTTATATGGGTCATCTCATCCCTCAGCGGCGTGCTACTCGCCAGAGATCCACTCGAACGGTTCCGCCGGCTCGAACTCCGCCGAGACTTCGCCTGCGAGTCTTGACTCGCGTCCAAGTGCGATAGTCCTCGCGCCCGAGCCTTCCCCGAAATCGATGTTATTGAGGTCTACCCAGAGCACGGACGGGTTCAGAACAGACTCGAAGTAATATGTGAGGTTTGCATGGTCGGCCACAGTCCGCCAGAGGGTCATGGCGATGTTTGGGCGATCAGGATCTTGCATACCGAGTGGGACTCCGGCCGTACGGATGACGGAGAACGCAGCACCCACTGCCAAGTCAGTGTCTTTGAACTTTGGCGTACTTCTCAGCATGTAGTCCGTACGCACGAAGCGGTCACTAGCCTCGATTGTACCAGGCAGAAATCGATCGCCTCCAATATGCCGCCAGTAGTTGATTAGGGCCAATTGCTCATCGAAAGGGGGCGAGTTTGTCATCACGCTGTAATCACGGCTGTGATGAATCTGGAGTTGGCCATCGATGTACTCGAAGATCGCGGAGTCGCCGCTCGCATCGGAAATCGAAAGATGTACGGCGGCGGCCCGTCCATTCGGCAAAGTCGGCGCAATGATGGCGAACGGAGGGTCCTGCATGGCTGCTACCGCTTCCGCCACCGTCGCGTAGTTGTCGAGAAAATACTGGTTCCAAGCACCGATCGACAGAGTCGGCTTCCCGGTCTCCGCCGCGTCCCCGAAATCGGCCTCGGCTAGGTACAGAACGTTGGCGACAAGGCCTTTCTCGTTCATACCGTCGGCATTCGCCGGATAAAACGACGCAAAAACCGACCCGTACTTGGATGTCCACTTGATGGGGTTCTTACCAATGCCGCCATTCTGCTCCATGCCTCTGGGATACACCCAGAGCGCAGTTGGCGCGTCAGGACTGTTCCAATCCATGCCACGCGCGGTGATGTATGTGCCGGTGCCTGTTTCATAGACAACGCGGGTGCACGCCTCGGCGTGCTGCGCGGGAACCAGCATCATGACCGCCAGCGCGGAACCGAACAACAGTTGCTTGAGTCGTGATGCACAGGCTTTCGAGTTCATTGCGCAGAGTCCTTTGGTGTCAATGAGGTGCTGGTTACAGATCTTTTGGGTGTGCCAGATGCTGGATTATCGCGGTCAGGTTCCGGCCCTTATCCGTGTGACCGACCTGATTTTCAGCAGGACGGGCGTACTGTCAACGTAGCAGGAGTCTAATGCGCTCTCATGAAATGCAAGTGGCGAGTCGATGGAACTGGATTGAGGCGATGAACGCGATGTCCGTTTCTGGCACTGAGCTGACATCGACTCTGAGGTTGAGGATGTCTGCTTTCGGGTGGAAAGCGGCCGTACCTCAACAGCGTCCCGATGTCTGCAAATGACCTAAAGCGGACATTTTGACTGAGCAGAACGAAAGCTGACATGGGTCATTTTACCTATTATTAGTTCGCAACTGTCGTCAAAAAGGCGCACTATAAGTCATCGTCGGTAAGCGCAATCACAGGCACCGACGGCTGAGAGCGTTAAGACTCCCGCCTGCAAATAAGGGGAGGGAGCTGTGACCGCTTTCTACTCCATTCTACATTCGTTTGACTTTGTGAATGAGCGCATCAGAGGAGCGATAGTTGTCGCGTGCATGGTCCTATGCATTGTGACTGGCAATCGTGTCATGGCGGCAGAGATCCACGGCGGGGTCCACCCGTCACCCGCTGTCATCCTGCAAGTGCTCAAAGAGTTCGATAATCCGGAAGGTGCGATCTTCAGCGCCGACGGTAGCTCTGTGTTTATCTCTAACTCTGCCGAGGCAGGTGATGTGTCCGAAAGCTTTGGTTGGGTCGAAGGGGCCGGCTACATTAGCAAGCTGAAGGTGAAAGCTAATGGTGAGCTGCTGATGACCGAGAAGAAGCTGATCAACGGTCTGACCTCGCCACTCGGTATGGGGGTCCTGCCGGTAGCTACCAAGAAGTTCCCGGCCGGCACAATATTTCTGTGCACCGGCTCAGCACCGATCGTCGACAGCAACGGACAGGTGGTCAAGGATCCAAAGCGTATGCGTAGCAAGCTGCTGGCGTTCAATGGTGCCGGTGAAGTGCTTGGCGAGATCGATACAGGCCAGGGATCTGTTTTTGAGCAAATCAACGGCAGCCCCATCATCCTGATCAACGCTTTGGGATTCGACACTGACGGCAACGTTTACGTCACTGACTCTGCAATTGGAGCCGATCAGTTTGATCCGCCCTTCGAGGGTAAGGGTGGTCTCTGGATGATCCCACACAGCGCGCTTGATGACCTCGCCGACGGGAGCACGCCGGCCGATCCGCCTGTTTTCATAGGGATCCCCGGTAATCCTGACGGGGTGGAGGTCTCACCGATCGACGGCAAAGTCTACGTCAACACAGTGGGTGCATTCGCTGACCTGGCCGACCCCGCGAATGGCGGCGTTTACGCGCTTAGCAAGAAGGACATCGCCAAAAACCAGCTATTGCCGCCCGTTGACGGCGACCTGGGTGCCCTAGACGGCCTCGACTTCACCGCCGGTGGCGTGATGTTGAACGCCCAGATCCGTGGTGATATTCCCGGCAAGGTCACAGTCAGCTGTGAAGGCGGACTTGCTACTACCCTCGCGATCCAGCCGGGCGGGACCATGTCCGATCTGACCGGACCTGCCGATCTGGCGGTTCGGCGCGTCGCCGATGGCGCGCAGCTGCTGGTGATCCCCGAGCTCTTCGCCCGCGACGCCACTGCGGGTGATGACGAGGTTACCGTACTCGCGCTGCCGGCCGGATTCGAGGCAGCGTGCGCTAAGGATCTAGCGGGCTTGAATTGACCGGCATCCTGTTTGTGGGTCTGCCGCTCGAGTCGGCGCTGTCAGCGCATCAGAGTGGCCCCGACGCTCTTCTCCCCTGCGCCGAGGCGATGTTATCTGCTCAGGGGGCCAGTCAATGTCCGCTTCTGGCACTTAGCAGACACGCCCGCCAGTCACCTGAAGCGCGGTACGCGACTCACGTTCCTGCGGGCCTCAATAGGGAGATGACTGATGAGCTTGGTTAAACATGTAATCGAGACTAAGGGACACGAAGTTTACGCCATTCATCCCAATGCGCTGGTCATCGATGCACTTCGGAGGATGGCGGAACACAACGTTGGATCACTGGTCGTGCTTGAGAGTCATAAGCTCGTAGGGATCATTACCGAGCGGCACTACGCACGCCAGATCGCACTGAAGGGTAGGACCTCAGCCAGTACAGCAGTTCGAGATATCATGTCGAAGCGCGTAGCGTGTGTCCGAGCCGACCAATCCGTCGAAGAGTGCATGATGATCATGAACAAAAGGAGCGTTAGCCACCTTCCAGTGCTGGATCATGGGTGCATCGTTGGGATCGTGTCGATCGGCGACATGGTGAGCAGCATCATCAGTGATCAGCAGTTCGTGATTGATGAGCTAGAGCACTTCATTCACGGCGAGCGGTAACCAACCGAGTGATGCGTAGTCCTGAAGTCTGAGCCGGCATCAACGTATGCTTCGGCATAGGTTTCGTCACTTTGTTGACTGGCCCTTGCGGGCGGGAAGTCGAAGATGGCCTCAAGAGAAAGGCAGCCCTGGAGTTGGGAGCCGACATCGCACGCGAGACTTTCAATATCTGCTAGTGGCCCAAAGCTGACGGGTAGTTTCAGTCAGTAGCTGGCTTGCAGGCAGGCCGCCCTAGCTCCTTCCTGAGTCGTAATAAAGGTTGTCCCTTACGGACGAGCACGTTGCATTTCTAATCGGGAGAAGCACGATGAAACTCCGAGCCCTCTTCACCTCGAGCTGTCTTCTTGTGGCAGCGATGTACTCACCGAACGCCCAGGCGGCGATGGATGGATCGCCCGCGACCTCCGAAGAACGCAAAGCGGAAATCACGGTTCTCTACGATGCGTTCGGCAAGTCCTCGGCAATGAAGAAGGACTGGGGATTCTCGGCCCTTGTTGAATA
>NZ_JBZMXT010000132.1:0-3920 GCF_058506495.1 Methyloceanibacter sp.
CACTCAGAGCAGATACGTAGGCAACCGGTAGCACCGGTTGAGCTGACCCCACTAAGCAGGGCCGCCCCTCGCCTGCAGACAGCCGGTTCCCCGCGTGGCTTCCTGCAGCCTCATGCGCTGATCTACGGAGCCCAGCTGACGTTGGGATAGACTGCGTTCCATAGGCGTGGAAGGTGCCTTACAGTCTGGTGGTTTCATCAATTGGAGTAGGTGAATGCACGCCCAACGTGGCCGATTCTCTGCAGTCTGCGGCGTAACCTTTGGGCTCGCGATGATCTCGGTCGTTTGCGTCACGGCTCCTGCGGCGGCGCAGCAGCCCGACGGCAGTGGCACCTGTGTCGATGACGCCATGATTGTTTTTGATGCGTCAGGCTCCATGTCGGGCAATCAAGCGCCGGGCATAGCCAACGCACCCCCTCGTATCGACGAGGTGCGATCAGCCTTGGCAAAAGTCCTGCCAAGCGCGACGCAATACCGCCGAGTTGGACTTGTGACCTATGGTCCAGGCCCTGCGGAACAGTGCAATGTCAAACTGAACTTTCCTCCCGCACAAAATGCGACCTCCCGGATCATGGATACCGTCAACGAGATGGTGCCCGCGGGAGATACACCTCTCACAGCTGCCGTTCAGGAAGCGGCGAATGCGCTCGATTTTCGGCGGAGGCGGGGTGTCATTGTTGTCGTTACGGATGGCGAGGAAACGTGCGGTGGGACTCCGTGCCAACTCGCCGAAGACCTTCGCGCTGTAGCGGAGGGACTGACAATCCATGTCATTGCCTCTCGCTACCATAGTTTTTCATGGAGAGGTGCCAACCATGCGGCGGAACTCGGCTGTCTTGCCGAAGAGAGCGGCGGCATCTACGTGAAGGCCAACTCCGAAGACGAGCTGATTGAAGCGCTCAGGGAGACACTTGATTGCCCCCGATTGTCGAAGAGCCTCAACGCGCCAATGCGGTGAAGCACGCGTACTCCGCTGCCTAGAGCTCCGGTGGCGCGTAGCGTAAACCGTGTTGCTTGAAGATCTCCTCGATCTTCCCATCGTTGACGGCCGCCACGAGGATGTCGTCGATCGCGTAACTGAGTGGCCGCCAATTGTGGCGGACTGCCACGCCGAGCGTCCAGGAGTCCCGGGCCAGGCCCGGCAAGGGCGGCGTATGAATGGCCAACCCGTCCGAAAGCCCGACCTCAAGCTCTCCAATCGGTCCCATGACCGCTGGAATGTTGCCAGCGCGTAGCTCCGCCATCGCCTTCGTGTAGTCGGGATACCGCCGGACGTTCGGCTGCACTTGGCCTCTCGCTAGCCCCGACAGGTAGAAGTCCGAGATCGTATCGTTTTCGACGCCCACCAGGTCGTAACGGAAGTAAGCGGGCGAAGGTGCGCCATCGGGATACTTGGCTTTATCGTAGGCGATCCCGATTTTCTCAGTGAAATAAGCGCCGTTCAACACGACTTGTTCGTTGCGACATGCCAATACGCGGTCGTCCGGGACGTGCAGCATGACATTTGCAACGGGGCCACCTACGACCGGGCCGCGCCAGACGTTGTTGCGTAAGTCAGCGTCAACATTCTCGTCTGCCGACCGGACAAGGAAGCGTGCCTCGACGCCCAGCTCGTCGGCGATCAGCCGGCCTATGTCGATGTCCACGCCTTTGAGTTTGCCTCCCTCGGAATAGGAGTAAGGCGGGTAATCCTCATAGACGGCAATAACGATCCAACCTCTTGCGACAATGTCGTCGAGGCTCTGGCCGATGACGTCCCGCCCCACATTCTGAGGTTTCTGCTTCGCGCCAATTCCAGACTGAACATCTGGACAATTTTGTGCGGCCACCGGCTGCGCAAATGTCAGGAGCGCCAGAAAAGCCAGTAGAAAGATCATTTCGCCGCAGGCAATCCAATCGTGAGGATTTCGGCGGCAGCCGCTACACCGGCGTCACTACCGTCCAAGGCGGCAGCGGCGCGCCTCGGTGCGGAGTCGGCTTTCGGCGCCCCCGATGCTGTCTCGAGCTTTCCGGCAATCTCTACAAGACTATCCTTTACGGTGGTCAGTTGCTCTGCGTTGCTTTCCGCTGATTTCCCGGACGCAACGTGCTCGTTCAACGCATCGCGGTGCCCTTGGAGCGTGTCCAAATGCGGTTCCATCGCATTCTCACCGGGCCGGGTCTCCGTGTACGTTCTAATCGCCCAAGCGGCCTCCTGCCCCAGCAATTCGCCGAAACCTGGCATCTTCGTTATGCCGTTCTGGGTATAGCCATTCCTAAACCTCTCAAGGTACCACTCGTCGCCGGACATATTGGCCTCAAGCTTCCGCAAGTCAGGGGCCAAACCACCGGAAACCGCGCCCAATCCATGGCAACGGGCACAATTTTGATTGTACGCGGATGAACCGACTTCAAGTGCCGCTTCCCAATACTCGCCGTTCGGATCGCGCCACGGATTTTCTTCCAGCCACTCTTCGCCAAGACTGGGCAGCCCCGACGTGTCGACAGCCTGAGGCGTCACATCGCCGTGCGCTCGAAGTTCGATTGTTGCGAAAGACCAGACGACTGCAGTTACAGAAGCAAGTAGGCCGAGCGGCAGCAAATGCTTGGGCGTGATCATCAACATCCTCCCGAATGTCTCTATCAATTTTGCACGTTGTTTTTGCTTGTTTTACCAGACCGGCTCGCTAGACCGGAAGATGGAGTTTGGTCTAACAATACTAAAGTCCAAGAGATGAAGTTGGCTCAAGTACGATCAAGTCCGGGGGGTCCGGAAACTCGAAAAGTGAGCCTGAGAGCTTGAAGCATTTAGTATCGTCGTCGTGGTACCAGTTTTCTGTAGCTGCTTGCCTTGGGTTGGCATTGCTCTTTGCTGACGGCAAATCTGCGGTCAGCGCAGAACTAGCAGTGACCATCGGTTATTTGGAACGTGTCAAGCCACCCGTGGCCGTTCTCTCCAACCTTGAGACGATACCGGCGGACCAGGGACTCGCCGGCGCCGAGCTCGGCGTGGCGGACAACAACAAGTCCGGCAAATTCCTGGGCCAAGAATTCATTCTCGAACAACGTATCGTTAAGCAGGAGGCAGACGTACTTGTCGCAGCGCGCGAATTGCTCGTACGCACAAGGCTGCTCTTGCTCAACATGACCTCCGAGGATTTGCTCGCAGTCGCTGATCTGCCTGAAGCGAAAGACGCACTACTGATCAATATATCCGAAGCTGACGTCGCTCTTCGCGACAAGTCTTGCCGCAAGAACCTTCTGCATACCGTCCCTTCGCGCGCGATGCTGGCCGACGCGCTTTCGCAATTCGCCGTCCAGAAGAAGTGGACACGATGGGCTCTTGTCGAAGGCCCCGAGCCCGAAGACAGAGCCTTTGCCGAGGCACTCGAAAAGAGCGCCGATAAGTTTGATATCGATGTGCGTGGCCGGCAGGTCTGGGACTTTGGTGCAGACATGCGCCGGAGCGCAGCTCAAGAAGTTCCCTTGTTTGTTCAGAGCTTCCCCGAGCACGATCTACTCGTTGTTACCGACGAGCGCGGCGATTTTGGCCGTTACTTGCTCTACAACGGTTGGATCCCCCGTCCCGTTGCGGGATCAGAAGGCCTCAGACCCGACGCTTGGAGTAGCGCGGTCGAGCAACATGGCGCAGCGCAATTGCAACGCCGCTTTAAGGGAGCGGCTGGTCGGTGGATGCGCCCGATTGACTATGCGGCGTGGGTCGCCGTGCGAGCAATTGGCGAGGCGGTAACTCAAACAAAGTCGAACGACCCGGCCGTACTGCGTGCCTATATTTTATCCGGAGACTTCGAGCTCGCTGGTTACAAAGGCCGCAAGCTCAGTTTCCGGCCGTGGAACGGGCAATTGCGTCAACCAATTCCACTCTCACACCCGAGGGCGGTGGTTTCTCAGGCGCCCCTTGAAGGTTTTCTGCATCAATC
>NZ_JBZMXT010000133.1:0-3856 GCF_058506495.1 Methyloceanibacter sp.
CTGCTTTGCGCCAAAAGCGGACATTGCGCCTGGGACCTGTTGCTTCAGCTTCTCCTGGGCATAGTATCCTGAAATCCTTGCCAACTAAGGTGGCGCGGGACCAAGGGAGGAGCAACATCGATGACTCAAAACGCGACGATAAAAATCAGCACCCTATCGATCTTGTCCGGCATCTTGGCCGCCACTATTGGCTCGAGCGCGTTGGCGAAATCGGCGGTTACACTCAATGATTTCTACAAGCCAATCAACCTCTCCGAGATTACGCCGGAGAACATGCAGAGCTGGCCCTACTACAAGTACGTTTCCACACACTGGGATGACTACGGTTTGTTCGGCACCGTGCCCATCATGGCCGCTAAGAACCCTGCGCCTATGACGGTCGCCGACGAGCAGTTCGATCTACAACAGGACTTTCGTGATGGCCGCAGTTTCGTGGATTCGCTGAATGCGACGCAGACGAAGGGCTTCTTGATCATGAAGGATAACGAGATACTGGGGGAGTTTTACGACAACGGCTTCAATGCCGATCAGACACAACTCCTACAATCCTCGTCTAAGACTTATGCTGGGATCATCGCGTCGAAGTTGATCGACGAAGGCAAGCTAGATCCCGACGCAGCCGTCGAAAGTTATCTGCCCGATTTCAAGGGATCGGCGATTGGGAAGGCCAAAGTTCAGCACGTACTCGATATGACCGCTGGGCTTCTGCCCGCAACCGACTACCACGTTCCCGGCGGCGAAGCCTTTGTGTTCGAGATAGAACAAGGCCTCAAGCCGGGCGAGCCTAGCGGGCACCGCAAGGCTGTGATCGAGGCCAAAACTCAGAACGCGCCCGGAGCAGTCTACACCTACAACGACAAGAATACGGACTTGCTGGCAATGCTGGCGGAAGGAGTGACAGGGGAACCGTTTAACAAGCTTCTATCCGATATGTTCGATGACTTTGGTGCCAACAGCCGGGGGTCTATAGCGCTGACAGTCGATGGTACGGCGAGCCCCTCTTACGGCATCAGTACGACCCTCAGGGACTACGGTTTGTTTCACCAATGGATAGCTCAGGGAAAGGCGCCCAAGAGCTTCTATGCTTCTGTCGAGGACGTCGATAAAGACCTGCTCAGAGAGTCTGAGTCAGGCAAGGGTATGGCCGCTGCCTTTGGTACGCCGGTCACATACGCATCACAGGCTTGGTACCTACCTGAACACAACATTATCCACTCTGTTGGTTCCTACGGACAGGTCGGCTTCAGCGATATGGACACTGGCATTGCGGTCGTGTTCATGCAGGACTGGGAGGATAATGGGGTACCGGCAAAGAACGCAGAAACCGTGGCCCGTGCGCTCTTCATACTTGATCAGCTAAAGGCTCAATAAGCAGCAAGATTTACGGGTGAACTCCTCGTCGAGGTACTGTCAACTCACTGACTGAGACGATGTCCGCGTTGGGTCATTACCCTAGTTAGCAAGCAACCCGCTGAATCTGAAAACTGAGGGCTCGATTCATACGCTATGGCTTTCGAAGCGACCAGTGTACAGACTGCCTTTCGCGCTAAAGACCAGCGATTCCGGCAGGGCCAAGTTGCCCTAGCCATCGTGCTGCCCATCCTTTTGGTACCTATCAGCGACGCAGCCATCGCTCAGTCTGCTTCTATTCCGACGTCGACACCAATTGATCGCGGCTTGGACAACTCACCCGATGACATCGACAATCAGCTACGGGAGTCGGACGAGCGCGAAGACAGTATTTTCGCTGTTGAGCCGCTGCAACCGATCTACGGTCAATGGCAGCGGTCAACGCGAGCGCTCAGGGACTCAATAGGCCTCGATCTTGGGCTGAACTACACGGGGCTTTATCAGAAGTCTGACGCCGCACTGCCGGGAAAGCGGTCCGAGGGCAGTGGCGGAGACCTCGATTTCTTCGGCCGCTGGAACCTCTTCAATCAGCGTGGCCCCTGGCCTGGGGCATTGGTCTTCGCTACCGAAACCCGCCACCGCTATTCAGACATTCCGCCCTCGCAGCTGGGCGAGGAAATCGGCTCCCTCTGGAGCACGGTGGTTAGCTTTAACACGCAAGACTTCGCGCTGAAGCAGCTTTACTGGGAACAGGGCCGTTATGAGGACGGGCTGATTTATCGGGCGGGTAAAATGGACCCATCGGATATTTATGATAGCGGTCGCTTCGTGAGCTCGAACTACGCGTTCCTTAGCCCCGCCTTTTCCGACACGATGACGATGCCTTTGCCGGCTCCGGGATTGGGGTTGGCCGGGGCCGTTTATCCGACAGAGAACACCTACATCCTCGCTGGCGTTCACGATGCCAATGGCGCGGCGACGAGCTTTGGCCAGCTGGATCGCGGCGAGTTCTTCGTTGCAGTCGAATTCGGCGCGACGCCAAACTACGACGAGCCAGGTGCCGGCCTTTACCACGTCACGCTTTGGCACAGTGACGCACGAGAGGATGCGAATGTGCCGAGCGGTCGAGGTGTTGCAATGACATTCGAACAGGAGGTTGGACCCGATGGAACCCTTGTCCCATTCGTCCGGTATTCGTATGCGGATGGTGGTGTGACCTCAGTTCACCAGACCTTTGCGGTTGGTCTGGGGCTCGAGGAGCCCTTCGGTCAAAACGCCGACCTCATCGGAGTAGGGTTCTCGTGGGGTCAACCCTCCGACACGGCACTGAAGGACCAGTATGTCTTGGAGGCATTCTACCGAGTCTTTGTCACGCCGCTCACCCACGTCACGCCGGACATACAAGTCATTTTTGACCCGGTCAAAAACCCGACCGAGGACGTGTTGGCAGTGGGCAGCGTAAGGTTGAGAACGCTATTCTGATATCCCCTCAGGGTCACTGGCAGACAACAGGATTGCGACATCGATCCTTAGGTGTCGAGCGTTGACTTACCACCGCGCCTTCACCGTCGCGAAGGCCGATGTTGGCGCGCCGTACGAGATGTTGTTGTTATTGTGCGACGAGATCCAGTACTCCGTATTGAACATGTTCTCGACATTGACCTGCGCCGTCCAGTGCTCGTTGAGGTCATAGTAGACGGCGCTATCGAACCGGGTATAGCCGGGCACCGTAACAGCGTTGTCGGATGCGGCGAACCACTCGGCTTGATGGATGATGCCGAGACCAAAGCCCCACTTTTCCGTCAACTGATACCTGTTCCACATGGAGAAAGTGTCGAGGGGTACTGACTCTACCGAGTTCCCTACCAGCGCCAAGTTGTCACCTGCCGACAAGATCTCCGAGTTTGTGTGAGCGTAGCCGCCAAACACCTGCCACTTGTCAGTGATGTAGCCGCTGAGCTCAAGCTCGACACCTGTGGTGCGTGTCAGCCCCCGCGCAAAAGTATCTGCGCCGATGGTCACGGGTTGGTTGTCGCGGTCAAGCCGGTAGACCGCACCTTGCAATAGCAGGCGTGGCCGTACCGTCCATTTGAAGCCCGTTTCGTAGTTCTCAAAGACCTCGGGCTCAAGCTCCGACGCTGTCACACTTAAGGCTCCAAAGTTATCTCCATTGGCAGGGAGGAAGGATTTGGAATAGCTCGCGTAGACGTGGAATTGCTCCCAAGGCTTGACGACAGCGCCGGCACGCGGGGACCACACCTCGTCAACCCGTGACGTCCTGAAGCCGTCGATCCTGTCTACAAAGTCGACATCAAACCGTTCAAACCGAACGCCGCCAATAAGTTCAAAATAGCGCCCGATCTCAAATTGATCCTGGATGAACAGGCTTGTTGTATCGAGGTCAGTGAACCTTGCCCGGCTTGGCCGACTGTAAAACGTCGGGGTGAAGACCGTTGGATTCCTTGCGGGCACATCGAGCGCAAAGATGCCGGAGCCCGGCATGCCG
>NZ_JBZMXT010000134.1:0-3760 GCF_058506495.1 Methyloceanibacter sp.
AAAGACTGCGAGCTGGGCATGACTCGAATTCTTACGGTTATTTGTACTGTCCTCTTTCTTGTTGCCGTATGGGCGCCACCCATATGGGCCGGACCAGGCCACGATCATGGCGTGGATCACGACAGTGAAACGAGCTCTCCAATGGAGGTTCCCCGCCTCGAAAGCATCGGGACCGAACTGGAGCTCGTTGCCGTCGTCATCGACGGCGAATTGATCGTCTATGTCGACGAGAGCGCAACGAATACGCCTGTTGATAATACCACCATTGAGATTTCGGGCGACGAAGTACCGCCCTCCATGGCCACACAGACGGATAGCGGGACCTACGCGCTCAACGCTGATTGGGTTTC
Source organism: Methyloceanibacter sp. (assembly GCF_058506495.1). Taxonomy (NCBI): domain Bacteria; kingdom Pseudomonadati; phylum Pseudomonadota; class Alphaproteobacteria; order Hyphomicrobiales; family Hyphomicrobiaceae; genus Methyloceanibacter; species Methyloceanibacter sp. The sequence continues at coordinate 351 of NZ_JBZMXT010000134.1, forward strand.
GGGGTCCGGCACAAGAGCTCTGACCTTCGTTGTCACAGCGGGTGATCGTATCGAACTGCTGAATGGCGTCCTCGATCTGGGAGTAGCTCGTGAACATGATGATGTTCAGAGCAACTCCCTACTTGCCAGGCCAATGGTATGGGTCATATCGGGTCTCGCGGCACTGTTGGGCTTTCTCTTGGCTTTTGCCGTCCGACCGCACGCCCCTGCGCAAGGCCGTATGGAGGATGGCTCTACGGATGGGTCTCTCACCAGGTTGGATGTTGTAACCAAGGCCAAACACGCCGCGCAGCTCATTTTGGTCGCGTTCGGACTCGCGGCCATGCTCCCGTCGGTCGCTATCGGTGGCCCGGGCCACGATCATGGTACTGACGGTCACGCTGAACCAGAGGGCGCTAGCGGTTATGTCCCGCATAAGCTCCCGAACGGTGAAGTTTTTCTGCCGAAGCCGTCGCAGCGGCTACTGAATGTACGCACGACAGTTGCAAAGACGACGAAGACACAAATCGGCGATGAGCTATTGGGAGCCGTTATCGCTGACCCGGCATCCGAAGGTCGAGTTCAGGCACCAATGGACGGCGAAATTGAACTCGTCGGCAAGGGCGTTGCCTTTGTTGGAGAACGTGTGCAGGCCGGTGCAGTCTTGGCCTATCTCGTACCCTCAATGCCCGTTTACGAGCGCGGTTACCTCGAACAATTGACGGCTGAGGTCGAGGGTAACCTTCGCATAGCGCGGCAACGCCTCGAGCGTCTCCGAGGGGTGCGCGGTAACTACGTCGCCCAGAAGGACCTCGAAGACACGCTGGCAGAACTTGAAGCATTGCGCGAACGGAAGCGGGTGCTGGAGCCGAAGTCAGCACAGCGGATCGCGCTGGAAGCACCTGTGGACGGGATCATCTCGGTTGCGAATGTCCGCGCGGGTCAGGTCGTCGATGCGCGGGACACTCTGTTTGAAATTGTCGATCCGGAGGACCTTTGGATCGAGGCGGTTGGTGTCGCGGGCCGAGATTACAGTGATGTCGCCGCCGCCCACGCACTACTCGGGGAAGGCGCATCATTTCCGATCAAACATGTGGGTAGTGCGCCGACACTACGGCATCAGGCTCGGCCATTGTACTTCGAGGTCAAGGATCCCGATGCTGCTTTGGCCATTGGCACGAAGGTTCGCGTTGTGGTGCGAACCGGACCGCCAATAGACGGCTTTGTGCTGCCAGAGACGGCAGTCGTTCGGGGCGCGAACGGTCTGGAGCAGATCTGGCTCAAGGTCAGCGCGGAGCAGTTTCGGGCCCAGCCCGTGAGGACCCAACCGCTAGGACGCGCTGAAGTCTTAGTAACGGGGGGACTCGAGGCGGGTAGCAGGGTTGTCGTTAGCGGCTCCGAATTCGTGAACCAGGTTCGTTAGAGGTCGCCCATGTTCGCTACCATCGTCCGTGGAAGTCTCGCCAACCGACTGTTCGTTATGGCTGCTGCCGTAGCGGTCATGGTGTATGGGCTGTTCACGCTGAACAAGTTGCCGATTGATGTCTTCCCTGACCTGAACCGGCCAACTGTGACCTTGATTGCCGAGGCGCACGGTTTGGCGCCAGAGGAAGTCGAGTCGCTTGTCACGTTTCCAATTGAGACGGCCATGAATGGCATGGCCGGAGTGCTACGGGTGCGATCGGTTTCGGGCGTTGGGTTGTCGATAGTTTACATCGAGTTTGGCTGGTCCACGGACATCTATCGGGCCCGACAACAGGTTGCAGAGCGGCTCCAACTCGTTCGAGAACAGCTTCCTACCGATGTCACGGCACAGATGGGCCCGATTTCATCTGTGATGGGCGAGATCATGCTGATCGCAATGTCGAGCGAGACAGCTGATGCAATGACTTTGCGTGAACTCGCCGACTTTACCGTCCGACCTCAACTTCTCACCGTCTCGGGAGTCTCGCAGGTCATCCCAATAGGCGGAGAAGTGCGACAATATCGCGTTATTCCCGAACCAGATCTAATGGTCACGCTTGATGTGAGTCTCGTGGACATCGAGTCGACGATCAGCCACTTTGGGACCAGCACAGGGGGCGGCTTTGTCAATCTCCAAGAGCGCGAGTACCTGATCCGCAATATTGGTCGGACGACTCAGATTGAGAACCTGCAGAACCTGGTCGTAGCCTATCGGGATAGTCAGGTTGTGACGCTAGAACAGGTGGCAGATGTTGGGTTCGCTCCCAGACCGAAGCGCGGCGAAGCAGGGTTCAACGGCAGGCCAGCTGTAATCCTATCGATTCAAAAGCAGCCTAATGCCGACACCGTGGAGATTACCGAAGAGATTGAGGACATGTTGCCTCGACTCCAAGAGGTAATGCCAGAAGGTGTGAACGTCACTGACGTACAATTCCGGCAAGCCACTTTCATCGAAACATCGATCTCGAATGTGAAGAAGGTCCTAGTTGAGGCCCTAATTGTGGTCGCCATCGTACTGTTCGTCTTCCTTCTCAACTGGCAAACGACTGCAATCTCGATTCTCGCCATCCCGGTGTCTGTGCTCACCACCATCATCGTGTTTCAGTTGATGGGGCTATCGATCAACACCATGACGCTTGGAGGGCTTGCGATTGCTATCGGAGTGATCGTCGACGACGCTGTTGTCGACGTCGAGAACATCTATCGACGCCTCGGCTTGCACCGAGCTGCCGGCGGGAGCGACCAGCGCAGCACGGAGGATGTCGTAGCGGACGCCTCAATCGAAGTCCGGAGCGGCATTCTCTACGCAACAGCAATCATTGTGCTCGTCTTGATCCCCTTGTTTGCGTTGTCGGGAATCGAAGGCCGTTTGTTCGCGCCACTCGGCGTCGCCTTCATCATTTCAATCCTCGCCAGCCTGCTCGTCTCTATGACCGTAACCCCCGTGCTCTCTTATTGGCTGATCCCACGCATGAAGAGTCTGGCCGAACAAGACAGTCCGTTGGTGCGGTTCCTCAAACGCCTGCAGCGCCGCGGTCTCGAATGGTGCTTCGACCGACCAATTTTCGTCGTCGGACTTCCTGCCGTCGCCATTATTGTCGCCATTTGGGCCGGCGCTTTACTGCCGCGCGCGTTCCTACCACCGTTCAATGAGGGCACCGTTCTGGTCAGCGTAATCTTGCAGCCCGGCGTTAGCTTGGAGGAATCGAATCGTATTGGACGGATTGCTGAGGAACTGGTGGCTAAAGTACCCGAGGTCGCTTCGGTAGGTCGTCGAACTGGGCGTGCAGAGCTCGATGAGCACGCCGAAGGTGTTCACACTAGCGAACTAGACATCGACCTGTCGGGATCCCAACGCAGTCGCGAGGAAGTTCTCGCGGATATACGGTCGAAGCTCTCCGTGCTTCCGGCGAGCATCCTGGTCGGTCAGCCAATCTCTCACAGGTTGGACCATATGCTTTCGGGCG
>NZ_JBZMXT010000135.1:0-3726 GCF_058506495.1 Methyloceanibacter sp.
TCCGGACGTACTGCCACATGACGCGCGGCGGCACATCGTCGAGAGGACGTCAGATGAACAGGCCCCAAAAGCTCCAGCAACGCGTTAAGGCAGCCGACACCAAGGCGCAGCCCCAATCGATAAACGCCACGGATCTTGACGCCTCGGGAATTGAGGTTGCGGAAAATGAGGGCTGGCCGGTCAATCCCTATAAAGCATTGCCGAAAAGCGCGTTGCACCGAAGCCGCATTTGTTGCGGCGAGCCTCACATCCGCGCAAACGAGAGATTGAAATCTTAATGCCCATTCAAGACAACGGCCGGGGAAATCGTGGACCGTGGGGCGGTCAACAGGATAACGATCCCGCGGAAATAGACGCCCTTCTCCGACGGGGGCGGGAGAGACTGCAAGATGTCTTCCCGTCTGGTCGACCGCCCGTCAGGACAGTTCTGATCGCTGGAGCGCTCGTGCTAGCGGCACTAGGAATTTGGTCGTCTTACTACACGGTACCGAGCGATTCGGTCGCGATCGTCCAGCGTTTCGGAAAATATATCGCTGAAGTTTCGCCGGGCCTTCATTTCAAGATTCCCCTCGGTGTCGATGTCGCGACAGTTGTGCCGGTGAAACGCCAGCTGAAGCAGGAGTTCGGCTTCACGACCCCGGGCGCGACCGATCCCTACCAGAGCCCGACCGATGGACGCCGCGAGACCGAAATGGTGACGGGGGATCTCAACGCTGCTCTCGTGGAATGGGTGGTACAATACCGGATTTCCGAGCCCCGGAAATTCCTATTTGAGGTTCGCGAGCCGAGCGCCACCCTGCGCTATGTCTCGGAATCGGTGATGCGAGAGGTGGTCGGCGACCGGACTGTCGACGAGGTGATCACGGTCGGCCGGCAGGAGATCGAGAACGAGGCACTCGTGAAGATGCAGGCGCTCGCCACCAAATACGCGATGGGCGTCAGCATCGACCAGGTCCAGCTGAAGAACATCAACCCGCCTCAGCCCGTGCAGGCGTCTTTCAACGAGGTCAACCAGGCGCAGCAGGAAAAGGAGCGGCTCATCAACGAGGCACGCCGGGAATACAACAAGGTCATCCCCCTGGCCGAGGGTGAGAAGGATCAGAGGATCCGCGAAGCCGATGGCTACCGGCTGAAGCGCACCAACGAGGCCAAAGGCGACGCGGCGCGGTTCACTGCGCTCCTGGCAGAATACCAGAAGGCGCCAGAGGTAACGCGGCGGCGCATATATATCGAAACTCTGCAACACGTTTTGCCGGGCATTCGATCCAAGATCATCGTCGACGGCTCGACGGGAAGCATCCTTCCGCTCCTGAACCTCGATCGGCAAGCAGGAGAGAAGCAATGAAGATCATTTCATTCATTGTCGCCGGGATCGTGGTTGCAGGCGTGGTGACAGCGTCTGCCGCCGTTTACACCGTCGGAGAAGTCGAGCAGGCCATCATAACGCAATTCGGCAAGCCAGTCGGTGCGCCCATCACGACGGCTGGCCTCAAGCTCAAGCTGCCCTTCATTCAGGACGTCAATCGGATCGATCGCCGGGTTCTGGAATGGGACGGCAACCCCTCCGACATGCCGACCAAGGACAAGCTCTACATCTCCGTCGATCTCTTCGCCCGCTGGAAGATCACGGACCCGTTGCAATACTTTCTGCGCCTGCGCGACGAGCGCAGCGCCCAGTCGCGCCTCGACGACATTCTCGGCAGCGAGACACGCAATGCCGTCGCCAAGCATGAACTCATCGAGATCATCCGAACGACGAAGGGCCGGACACCACTGCGGGATACGCTACTGACTGAGGAGGAACTCGCGCAGGACATTGGCACTCTGGTTGCCATCCAGAAGGGGCGTGCCCTTGTCGAGCAGGAGATTTTCGAGGCCGCCGCGGAAAAGGTCCGCGTCTTCGGGATCGAGCTTCTCGACATCCGCTTCAAGCGGATAAACTACAATGAAAGCGTGCGACCGAATATCTATGAGCGCATGATCTCGGAGCGGCGCCAGATTGCCGAGCGATTTCTTTCCGAAGGCAATGGGGAGGCGGCACGCATACGCGGCAACCGGGTGCGGGACCTGAACAAGATCCAATCCGAAGCCTATCGAGCAGTGGAGGAAATACGCGGAGTTGCCGACGCATCGGCCGCGGACATTTATGCAAAGGCGTATAATGCCGATCGTCAAGCCGTGGATTTCTACGAGTTCACCCGGACGATGCAAGCCTACAAGGACATGATATCCAAGGGGACCACGCTGGTCCTCACCACCGATAGCGATCTCTTCAAATTTCTGAGAGGTATGCAGATCGATAAGCCGCAGGATGGCGGCGCGCCTCAAGACCCTGGCGTAACGAGTCCTCTGACTCGTCTGACTATTCCAGAAAAGGCAAAGCCCTGATGTTCAACAATGCGACCGTATGAATTGTGCCGCGGCAACACGCTGATTCACAAGCCCCTCGGGCAACCGGTATCGCTGGCGCTTGAAGAGGAGATCGCGCCGCTGTTTCCTGACTGTCAGCCGGGCGCAGTGCCGCCCGTCGGCGGCGCTTATGGATTATGCGCAGTCATCGACGACAGCCTCGAAAATCAGCCCGAGGTCTATTTCGAGGCCGGCGACCACCAGACTTTGGTGCACCTGACGCACGACGGTTTCCATCGACTGATGCGCACTGTCCCGCACGCACGTATTTCCGGCGATGGCGAAAGCTGCCGGAGCGAGTTGCACTACTTCGGTGCCTGATTACTGAGCAGTAGAAACACCCAACCTGGAAGGTTCTGCCATGTCCGCGGATATTATCGCCCCCATTGATCCAGCCGACGAAGTACCCGACATCCGCCAAGTAGCCATAGGCGATCTTAAGCATGCACTCGTAAAGGGTTTCGACGATTTCCGCGCGATGCCGACGCATGTCGTCTTCCTTTGTCTGATCTATCCCGTTGTTGGCTTGCTGATCGGCCGGCTGGCCTTCGGCTACAATGTGCTACCGCTGCTTTACCCGATGGCGGCCGGGTTTGCGCTGCTCGGGCCATTCCTGGCGATCGGACTCTACGAACTGAGTCGACGCCGCGAGGCAGGCCTAGATATCTCCTGGCATCACGCTTTCGACGTGCGCTATTCCCCCTCGTTGCCAGGGATCCTCCTACTCGGTGGGCTATTGCTGCTCATCTTCACGGTCTGGGTCGCGATTGCGCATTCGCTCTATGTGGCGACATTCGGCTACGCCGAGCCCACTTCGCTGAACACTTTTGCGCAGCAGGTGTTGACTACAAAGCAAGGCTGGTATCTGGCCATCGTCGGCAATCTGGTCGGTTTCTTGTTCGCGCTGTTGGTACTGATGCTAACCGTCGTATCGTTTCCAATGCTGCTCGACCGCCACGTCGGCGCGCCGTCGGCTATGCTCACGTCAATCCGGGTGGTTCTCAAGAATCCGGTGACGATGGCGCTTTGGGGCCTGATCATCGCCACCGGCCTGCTCATTGGCTCGCTACCACTGTTCTTCGGGCTAGCGATCGTTTTGCCCATCCTCGGGCATGCCACCTGGCACCTCTATCGGCGGGCCGTGGAGCCAGATTCGCATCCGCGTCCCGCGTTTCGCCCGCGCCCGCGCAGGATTCGCTATGGTGCCCAGTTTCCTGCGTCGCTATTCGTGCCGTCGGCGGTTGAGGACCAGCAGACGGAAAAAGGTGATCGGTCGTAGTCACTGGTTCAGTCTCGCCGGCCCCGTTCAAAGGCTTG
>NZ_JBZMXT010000136.1:0-3716 GCF_058506495.1 Methyloceanibacter sp.
CACCGGCGCCAACGACTGGCTTGACTCAAGCGGCGTTTGCCAGCGCGTCGATGGTGGCTTCAGAGTCACTGCCAAGAAGCCCTTCGCTAGCGGTTCACCCGCCGGCGACCTATTCGTCACCACGGCGCCGTACGAGGATCCCGAGGAGGGCTGGCAAGTTCTGCATTTCGTGTTGCCAGTGAATGCCCAGGGCGTGTCGCTCGCAGGTGATTGGGATACCCTCGGCATGCGCGCGACAGGTTCGGAGACAGCGGTTTTCGAAGAAGCCTTCGTTCCGGATGAGGCTGTCGCGCTTCGGCGAGCCCGCGAAGGCTATCACCCGGCCTTCAACGTCGTAATGGCGGTTGCAATGCCGCTCATAATGTCGGCCTATCTCGGCGTTGCAGAAGCGGCGGCAGAGCGCGCAAAAGGCGTTGCGGCAAAGCGCGCCGAGGATCCGACCACACCCTTCCTACTCGGCGAACTCATCAATGAGGTAACGCTTGCTCAGGTTATGGTCCAAAGCATGATCGACATCTGCGATGACTATGCTTTCGAGATGGATGTTGAGACTGCTAACGCTGTTCTGATCCGCAAGACCTTAGCGGCTGACGCGATCATCGGCACGACTGAGAAGGCACTCAAAGCAACAGGCGGTGCTGGCTTCTATCGAAAGATGGGACTTGAGCAGCTTCTGCGTGACGCGCACGGCGCGCAATTTCATCCTCTTCCGGCCAAGAGACAACACCACTTCACTGGACAGCTGGCTCTGGGTCTAGCGCCGATTGTGGAAGGTACCGCCAAACGCATGCGGGTGGCGGCATAGCTATATATCAAGGCTTCGGCCAACGACGACGTATCCCCGAGTTCTGCGGAATGGACGAGTTAAATGACTGGCTTGAGCGACACGGTCTATTTAGTCTTGCTGCTGCGATGATCGAGAATGATATCGATCGTGCTCTTTTGCCAGAGTTAACAGAACAGGATCTCAAGGATCTCGGGCTCAACATCGGCCAGCGCCGACGGCTGCTCAATGCAATTAAGAAAGAGCTGGCTGATCAAGCGGAGCCAAATGGGGTCTCGGTACCGATCGCAATCGAGCCTCTCCCGCAGACGGGAACTGCACAGCACCCTGCTGATCAGGCAGAACGGCGTCAACTAACTGTGCTCTTCTGCGATCTTGTCGGCTCGACAGAATTGTCTCAACGCCTTGATCCCGAGGAGCTGCGCGAGACTATGCGTGCCTACCAGGACGCTGCCGCTGGTACAGTCACGCGCTACGGCGGGCATGTTGCAAAATATCTAGGCGATGGCGTGCTTGCTTATTTCGGCTGGCCCGCTGCTTACGAGGATCAGGCCGAACGTGCCGTTCGCGCCGGATTGGAGATGAGCAGGGCAGTAAAAACGATTAGCGCCCCTGACGGAACGCAGCTTGCTTCCCGTATCGGCATTGCGAGCGGGGATGTCGTTATTGGTGACCTCGTGAACGTCGCAGGCACCGAAGCCGGTGCCGTTACCGGAGAAACACCCAACCTAGCGGCGAGACTTCAATCGGTAGCCGGGCCAGGCGAGGTGATGATCTCGGACGGGACTCTCCGCCTTACCGGTGCAGCATTCGAGATCGAAAGTGGAGGCACGTACGCGCTCAGAGGATACAGCGATCCCGTTCAGGGCTATGCGGTCTTGGGCGAGCGTGAGGTCGAAAGCCGCTTCGAGGCGACGCGCGGAGCACAAATCTCCGCTCTCGTTGGGCGGGTGCATGAGATCGGCCTGCTCGCCGAACGCTGGAAACAGGCGCAAGTCGGAGATGGCACAGTGGTGCTGCTGTCGGGGGAAGCCGGGATTGGCAAATCGCGCCTCATCGAGGCAATGGCCAAGCAGGTGAACGAAGACGGTGGAGAGATCATCCGCCTGCAATGCTCGCCGTATTTCTCGAGCAGTGCCTTACATCCGGTGATCGAGCGGATCCGACGCGCCGCGGGCATCTCGCAAGATGATGATGACTCGGCACAACTCGTCAAGCTCAGAGACCTCCTCGCAAGAGAGGGCGGCGATCCCGAAACAACGCTTCGAATCTACGCAGGGCTGCTCTCGATCGAAATGCCGCCTGATTGTGCCGATCCAGATCTGATGCCCGAGGAGCTCAAGGAGCTAACGCTTAAGGTTCTCCTTGAGCGCCCGGTACAGCTTTCACGCAAGGCCCCTCTCCTCCTGGTCCTGGAGGATGCACACTGGATCGATCCCTCAACCCTTGAACTCATGGAGCGGCTGGTAGCTCGCGCCGCGGAACTTCCCGTCATGATTGTCGTAACGCACCGCCCCGAATGGAGCACTGACTGGAGCGGCACGTTCGGACATGTGACAGCGCTTACCGTAGGCCGCCTGGACCGATCGCAGATCGCTGAGCTTATGGAGAAGACTTTCGGATATCCGCCTCCTCCGGATCTTGTCGACGATATCGCTCAGCGGACCGAAGGCGTCCCCCTCTTCATCGAAGAGTTTTGTCAGGCAATCGCAGGTCAGACGGATGCGGATTCGGTGGGCGAGGTCACCATCCCAGCGACCCTGCAGGGGTCCCTAATGTCCCGGCTCGATCGCCTGCCCAGAGAGGCCAGGTCGCTAGCACTTGTTGCGTCAGTGATCGGGCGAGAGTTTGACTCAATGCTGCTTAGGCAGGTGACTGGCTTTACAAGTGCCGCCCTTGAAGAAGGACTGGCTGCCCTGAGACAAATGCAGGTCATATTTGCGAGCGGGAGCACTTCGGGCTCATATATTTTCCGGCACGCATTAATCCAGGACACGGCCTATCAGTCCCTCCTCAAAAGGACGAGGCAAAGCCATCACGGTGCAGTAGCACGAACGCTCGAGACGCACCATCCGGAGATCCTTGCCCGTGAGCCCGAACTGGTCGCCCACCACTACGCTGCCGCCGGCGACGATAGCGCCGCCAGGCCGCTCTGGATGCGAGCCGCCGAGCGCGCCTATAGCCGATCCGCGGCATTCGAAGCGGTAAGCCATGCCCGCGAAGCGTTTCGGACCGCAAGGGATAGCGGACGTCACGAAATCGAAGCCCGCATCATGCTTGGCCGTGCACTTCAAAGTGCAGGTCAGATCGGTCCTGCGAACCAGACGTTGAGGGAAGCCATCGACCTTGCCCGACTACTAGACGATAACGCTCTCTTTGCCGATTCGGTTCTGACTTTTGCGAACACGCTTTATCTATCAATGGAGCCCGCAGCCGAAGCGTTACCTCTGCTCGAAGAGGCGCTGGGTCGCCTACCTGCGGAAAACGATGTGCTCACGAGCCAAATCCTCACCTACTTGGTTCGAGGATCTGTCCTAGCGGGAGAGCGGGTTCGCGCGCGTCGCTACCGTGCGCGCGCAATCGAGGCGGCACGGTCCTGTGGGGACAACGTCTCTCTGCATGGTATGCAGATCATCCCCTACATCCTCCCGTTAGTTCATCGCGAACCGGAAGAAGTGGCCGACTGGCGCTCCAAGATCGATGAGATGCTTGAGACTGCCGATCAGATGAACGACGACACAAAGGGTCGGGCGCGGAGTATCGCGTTTTATGTGGCTGCCGAGATGGGCGACCGCGACCATATGGAGAAGATGCTGGCGTGTATCCAGGAAGTCGGCGAGGCCCGCCAACATATGCATATGGCCTGGGTCCACCGCCATGGCGATGCAATGCTCGCCATACTCGATGGTCGGTTCGAGGAGGCCGAAAGGCT
>NZ_JBZMXT010000137.1:0-3619 GCF_058506495.1 Methyloceanibacter sp.
AGACGTGCCACTCGCCGGGCGAGCCCCGCTTCCTCGGCCGCCATGACCACTGCACCGACATCTTTGTAGGCGCCTGGCGCTTCTTCTGCGACGCCCCGCACCGACGGGCTGCGGATTAGGATGCCTTTTTCTTCCAGGTCGTCGATGATCTGGCGACCTCTCCACGCTCTCTGAGCAGCATGGCGTGACATAGCACGTCCCGCGCCATGGCAGGCAGACGCGAAGGACAATTCTTCGCTGCTGGCAGCGCCGGCCAGCACATATGAGCTGGTTCCCATACTGCCGCCGATGATGACGGGCTGGCCGATCTTGCGTAGATCCGTTGGCAGGTCAGGATGATCCGGCCCGAAGGCTCGAGTCGCCCCCTTGCGGTGCACGTACATTGGTTTGCTGGCACCGTCGGTCTGGTGTGTTTCGACCTTGCAGGTATTGTGAGACACATCGAACAGCAGAGTGAGCTCGGCCTTTGGGAACAGGTGTCCGAACACCTGCCTCGCGTAATGACCGATGATCTCACGGTTGGCGAGCGCACAGTTGACGGCGGCGCGCATGGCGCCGAGGTAACGCTGGCCGACTTCGGACTTGATCGGGGCGCAGGCAAGCTCCCGATCGGGTAGCGTAATCCCTGCTGCGGCCGCCGCAGGAAGCATCTCACGCAGGAATTCTGTGCCGATCTGATGGCCAAGGCCACGCGAACCGCAGTGAATGGTCACGACCACGTCGTTCGGCTTGAGGGCATACGCATCCGCAGCCTCCTGATCGAAGATTTCGCTGACGGCTTGAACTTCGAGATAATGATTGCCGGAGCCGAGGGTGCCCATCTCGCGGCGTTGACGCTCTTTTGCCCTGTCGGAAACGCAGGAGGGGTCGGCGCCCGCCATCTTGCCCTGTTCCTCGATGCGATCCAGATCGCGTGTCTCACCCCAGCCCCGCTCAATCGCCCAGCGGGCTCCGCCTGTCAGCATTGAATCCATTTCTAACGGATCGAGGATGATCGACCCCCTACTACCGAGGCCAGCTGGAATCTGCTGATAAAGAGAATCAGCGAGATCCTTTTGCAAGGGCTTGATGTCTGACACACTAAGGCTAGTCAGCATGGTACGCACGCCGCAGGAGACATCAAAACCGACTCCGCCTGCGGAAATCACACCGCCTTCGTCGGCATCGAAGGCCGCTACGCCACCGATGGGAAAACCGTAGCCCCAGTGAGCGTCGGGCATGACATAAACTGCTTTGATGATGCCTGGCAGCGTGGCTACGTTGACCGTCTGCTCGTACACTTTTTCATCCATATCGCGGATGAGACCTTCATCAGCATAGATCACGCCCGGCACACGCATGGCGCCCGTGGGCTCGATCTGCCAGGCCATGGGATCAATGCGGGTGAAACGGGAGGGATCCATGGTGTCACTCAACCTCTACACATCGATGACGCACTCCGCCAAAAAAGTCCCGTCCTCCCCTTGAGCGACTCGGAGCGCGGTGTAGGTCGCGCCCTTCGGCTCGCAGGCAGGAGCGTGCTTTTTCTGATCGACGGGCTCGCCCCAAATCGTGCCGCGCAAGTGTAAGTCTTCGATCGTGACCTTGAACGCGCCGAAGATCATGTTGCGGACCGCCATCTCATAGATAATGGCGTTCAGCCACTCGACGAACAACACCTCCACGTTAGGTGCATCACACTCAACCTCAACGGAGTTTCGGGTCTCGACATCTGCATCGGTCAGGACACCGGTTAGTGCGAGAGCCGCCTGTTCGAAGGCTTGCTCCAAGGTCGGCCCCCAGCCGCGGATGCCTACGTCAGCGCCATGGGGAAAACCCTCCCAACCGGGGGCATGCATGTTGCTCTGAACGATCATCAGTGGCCTTCCTCGGACCCGTATCGGAGATGTGCGTGTGCGTGCGACGGTGTGGCTTGCGACTTTGCACTCTGAAAGATGATCAGGTCCCAACCCTCTTCACTCTCATCGAAACGCAAGATGTATACGTTGTCGTCCTCGTCCTTCACTTTAAAGTAGCGATAGTCTGCACCGTGCCATTGATCGAGGTTATCGCTGACCTCGATCTCGCGTCCGTCCAGATGGAACCGCCGGATCATTTCGACGCCGCCGGGGCCCGCACAGATCTCTACGCAAACCTCCATGTTCTCGACTGATATCCGCTAATGACCGAAAGGGACATCTCCGCTTCAGCTCTGAGCTACCGGGATTGGAACCATGCCATTGACGGGTCCGATCCGCAGGATTACTGAGGCCAAGCCCATTTAGCCAAAGCAGACCCTGCTCCGACTTTGATGTCGCTCAACGCCTGGGCAGCAGCCGAACTTCAGCATCAGCTTTGGCCTAGAAAGGGCCTGCTCCACCAATTCTGTGTTCGCTATTCCGCCGAAGACGCGTCCCGCGAGGATTTTAGGGTAATAGTGGTAGAGGGTGCTTGCCGCAGTCCTGATGTAGATGGGGCGGTAGTGGCAACACGAGAAAGTTTGAACAAGCTTGGCATTGTTTGCACGACAATCAAGCTTCTGGACTACGTTCGAGTCTAGATTTTCGGTAGAGACAGGAAAACTTTCAATAATTCGATCATTGACGCCTCCTGGTTCTCCGCAGTGCTCGCACCCGGCTTCTTAGGTGTGATGTCGCGTTGTGGCCTTCTGAGCAACAGCGTTAGCCGACAAGGTTTGCGGCAGAGATGCCATCGAAGATCAACTGAACCGCGAGCGCTGCCAAGAGTACGCCAAACACCCTCACGATCACTTTTCGCGCCGTGATTCCAATCGCCTGATGGACTTCTTGCGCCACGAGCAATAACACCAGAGTCAGTGCCATCACAGCGACTATGCCTGCTATCACCGCGGCAAGTAACGTAGAGTCCCCGTTGGTGCTTGCGCCAAGCACAATCGCACCTGTCATCGCGCCTGGACCCGCAAGCAATGGAGTAGCCAGGGGGAACACGGCTATTTCTGCTTGCGCTTCGGCTTTGTTCTCGACCTCGGCATTCTCTCTGAGGGAGAGGGTTGTCGGACTTGGCCGTCTCGAAAGCGTCATGTCGATCGCAATGATGAAGAGGATGATGCCCCCTGCCGTTTGCAATGCCGAAATAGACACTCCGAGCTGCCGCAGGGCTGGCGCTCCGACCAGAGCGAATATCAGGATAATGATTGTTGCAATGAACACCGCTCGGACCGACACCGCCCGTCGCTCGGCCCGCGTCAGGTTTGGCGTAAGCGAGGCCACAAGAACAGCTGAGTCAATTGGGCCGATGACTGCGAAGAAAGTAGTAAAAGCGGTGAGGGCGGCTTCGAGCATGGTAGTGCCGGCAATCGTTTTTTTGCTTCGGGTTCGGTGGGTGCGATCCTTGCCTTGTTTTGGTGCTCGAGATTATCCTGCGTGTACCGAAAACCGAATTCGCTCTGCTCGCCTCCCGAACATATCGAACGTCTGGTCCTTGGAGTCTAATTCGATCTCGGCGACGATCAAACCCATATCGGCAGAGCTTGAATGATTGAATTGGCCTCAGTACTGGCACTCGCGCTGCTGCCCCCTGCCGGGAGCCTTGTGGGCAGCTTCTTGGCTGAGAATGTGCGGACGCCAAAATGGATCGTAGGTGCGGGGCTTCACGCCGC
>NZ_JBZMXT010000138.1:0-3605 GCF_058506495.1 Methyloceanibacter sp.
CGAGGAATGCGCGAAAAGACGTAGTCGAGAGAGTCTTTGTCCTGCACAGAGATGACAAGCGCATCAGCCTCGAAAGAAATGATCGATGCCCGGGTTTGTCGCGGCCATTGGATGAGAACGTCACCGTCATGAACAAGGTCGACGGTTGTTTTCGGCCCCTTCCGACTGCGCAAAAAAACATGCGAGCCGCTTCGGTCCAAGCGGATCGAGCGCAAACGGGAGACATCGTCAAGATCGAGCCCATCGACAAGCTCCGCATCATCAAGCGTGATGGTGGGACGAAAGGCACCCCGCTCCCAGAACTGGGATTGGGTGAACGCACCGACGGTCGAGACCGAAACCAGCCCCTTTCGCGCACTAGCCTTGCGCGTCGCAATGCCGGTCCTTGTATCGAAACTGAGACCCGTAGCCGTCTGCGTGATCAGCCAACCGCCCGGCGCTTCGTCCGCACGTGCGAGACCCCAGGCAAATACCGTCGCAATGGCCAGCAGAAGCGCGCGCGTTCGGCAGACCCACATAGATCGGGGGCGGTAACGAGAACGCGGTCTCATCGTAGACTCGCGGCGTCAGCGAACTGCGTTTGCGTCGGGATGGCTACCAGCCCCGCGTAGTGCACAGTGAAGAGGACCAGCAGCATGACTGCGATCGTCGTACACCATGCCGCCATAGCTGACCGCGCCTGCTCGACCAAGCCAGCCCCTGCCCCGGCGGTCTGGTTGCCGCGGTTAGACCAGCGCTGCTTCGAGAGGCGAAAGATGGCGTAGACCTTCACCGACGCGTTGATCAGCTGATTGAGATAGAGAATCCAGGGATAGGCCATTTCGACCTTGCGCGAGTAGGTGAACAGGACCAGTGAGAGCAACATCCGGCTGAGCGCAATGAACGCAATGTAGGAGGCCAAATAGCCAACCCCGACTAACATGCCGGCACTGACCGCGAGCACGGGACTCACCAGCATCGTCCACATCGACAGCCTTTGATCGACAAGGCAC
Organism: Methyloceanibacter sp.; assembly: GCF_058506495.1. NCBI lineage: Bacteria > Pseudomonadati > Pseudomonadota > Alphaproteobacteria > Hyphomicrobiales > Hyphomicrobiaceae > Methyloceanibacter > Methyloceanibacter sp. The sequence goes on from NZ_JBZMXT010000138.1 coordinate 993, forward strand.
CACCAGATGAAGAAGGGCATAGCGCGAGGTCCGAGCTTTATGGCGCGCGACCCATTACGCAGCATATTGCCGGACCAGCGGCGGAAGTTCTGCACCATGCGGTCCATGCCCGACCCCTCGATGACCTCGATCGTGTAGCCGAGGGCGTCGGGCACGTAGAGCATTTTTGCTTTGTTTTTCAACATGAAGTACCAAGTGCTCTTGTCGTCACCTGATAGAAAGCGGAACTGACCCCACAGCCAGTGGCTGAGGTGATCGGCCTCCAGCAGTCGAATGAATTCTTCTTTCTTGAGGTGCTTCGCCCGGAACACCGACATGCGCCCCGTGAGCGTCAACACGCGACCCGAGAGCGCGTGACTCTGCATGGCTAGACGGCGCTGTGAGAAGCGCATTTTCAGCCAAGTCTCGATCCAGCGCGGTCCGATGCAGATGACTTCCTCGTCCGTCGTGCAGGCTTGGAGGTCTGGATAGAGATGAAACAATGGCATGCAGCGGCTGATTGCGCCTTCCGCCAATACGAAGTCGCCATCCATAAAGCAGACGAGATCGTCGTCCCGGACCGGCAGGCGGCACATCGCACGTAAGACCAGTCCTATCGCCGCGCGCTTCCCTGGGACGTTCTGCCGGATGATCCTCAACGTGACATCGACATCCGACGCTTCGCGGCGCAGGAGGTCGCTGATGATGTCTTCGTCGTAGCGATCCGACGAGCCGAGCCAAATAGTCCCCGGAACGCCGGAAGCAACGATCTCCTGGAGCACGGAACGCACTACCATCTCGGTGATCTCACGATGCTCGCGATAGGTCGTCATCATGAAATGCATGTGCCGCGGGCGCCAGCCACCCTCCCAAACTTCTCGGCACCGCGCCTTCATCTTCGGATATACGCGGCGAGCATAGATCGAGGCGCGGATCGCATGGGTGAACCACCAGCCGTAACGCCAGACGCCCAACAGTCCGATCGTGAAGGTAATCGCCTGGACTTCGGGGTCGAATATGGCGTTGGGAAAGCTCAGGAGAAATGCGATGCAAACCGCAAAGTATAGGGCGATCTTCAACAACACCAACGGCGTCCACTTCTTCCAGCCGGTCGGCCAATCCGTCGGCTCGTCAAGAGAGCGGGCCGTATCAAATCGAATTTTGTTCTGCATCGCTGCCCCCAATGAGCCGGCTCATGCCTTCACTGAAGCCGTGATAGACATCGTTCGTGAAGCGTTTCGGGAAGATCACGACGGCAGGCAGACCGGCGCTGACGTCATCGCGGCCCTGGCTATCGATATGGAGATTTAGGGATACGAGCGCCGTTCTTTCGGTCCGATCGCTCCACTCACGTTTGGATGATTCGAGATCGATATAGCTTGCGCGCCTATCGACCTTGGTAACGCTCGCCTCAACATGCCGCTGCAGGCCAGGAATGAAGACCTTCGCGCGATCTCCGAGCCCCACGGTGAGCACCTCGTCCTGCGTGAGATACGCGAGCACTGTGGGGTTTTCGTCCTTCTCAATCGCGAACAGTTCCTCATTCCGGATAAGGTGGACGTTGCCGGACTGGAACACTGACAGGATCCGCCCATCGAATGGCGCTTCGATCACAAGACGCTCGATGGCTTTCTCCGTCGCTTCCAAACTGGCATAGGCGGCGTTGAGGTCGGCACTCGCCTCATCGACATCGAGTGCCAACATGTCGAGATCGGCCACAAATTCCTTGTTGTTGAAGAAAACACGGTCCGACACCGCGTTGAGGGTTGAGGCGCGCTCGAGCTCGTTCTCGGCTCGTTTGAGGCGCGCCTCAGCATCAGCGCGAGCGCTGATGGCGTCGTCGTATTTTTGGGCGATGACCAAGCCCTTAGCGCGAAGCGTTGTCATCCGCTCGACCGCGTTGTCTGCCGCTGCGAGCGCCTCTTTCGCACTCGCGACCTCGGCCAGGGCAATTTGCCGGTCTGTACGCTTCACGACCTTATACATTCCCATACGACTCTTCTGAATGCGGAACTTCTCGTTCGCGCGCGCCAGCATTTCGCGCGCCTTCTGTAGATCGTTCCGCTTGTCCTCCAACTCATCGAGCAGGTCCGCATTCTCGATGTGGGCAATGACCTCGCCACGGCGCACGCGCGCACCGGTCTGCAGACGTACCGGCACGATCTTGCCATCTACTGGCATCTTGACCGTGGAGACTGGTGTGGAAATGACGGCCGACTTGACCTCCAGGCGCATCGTCATGCTGTAGATCAGGACGCCGAGATAGCCGAAAATGCAGAGCCCAAGGATCAGATAGAAGCCCGTCGTGATCACTGTTTTGATAGGCCAACGCCGCTTGGCGTCGTCTTCGGATTCGGCATCTGGCTTCGTCGAAATTGGCGTTACGGGAACGTCGATCCGACAAATCGTATCGTCGACCGTCGCCATCTTGCCGCGAACGAGATCGTCGATGAAATGGACAAGGAGATCATGCGCCCTCTCCGTCAGCTCGACAAACTCGACGCCCAGCGTTCCGGTCGCCGGGTCTGCCTTCGTGACCTTCGCATCCACTTCGAAGGAGATTTCGAAACCCTGAAACGGCAGCTCAGGCTTGAGAACCAGCGCCTCGCCTTCTTGAGGTAGCGGCCCTTCGAG